>CBETWC010000142.1:0-5566 GCA_965539925.1 uncultured bacterium | reverse complement strand
AGGCCGACAGCTGCTGGCCGATAGCTGAAGGCTGATAGCTGAAAGCTGAGAAAGGCTGATAGCTGAGGGCTGAAGACTGACGGCTGACTAGCCGCTTAGGACCTGTACCGCGAGTAGTCCGTAGGGGCCTTCGATGATGCCGATGCCTGCCTTGTGGTATTGGCGGTCGAAGATGGCGTCTCGATAGGACGAGGCGCCGGTGAAGGCCTCGGTCACGCCCTCGATGGAAGCGGCGAGCACGACCATCTCCGTATTCACCGTGCCGGGGACTCCCTGGGCAGTGAGAGATGCTGGGAGGGATGCGTCGAGCGCGAGCGTCCCGGATCGGTACACGTCAACCGCGCGGGCGACGGCTACCACCGCAAGGTCACTCGACCATCCGAGAGGATCAAGGCCCTCGGCAATCCGAGAGCGGTTCAAGGAGTCGAACACCTGTTGTGCTGCCAACTGGGATGGGGGAAGCGCCGAATCGCCAACATCCGGTAGCGGAATCGGAAGCGTGCCCGCAGCGAGTCGCGCTCCAACCGTCTCCTGCAACGAGATCACCATCGAGAACACCCGTTCACCGCTGATCGACGACACGGTCTGCTGGATCACACCACCCGGTTCAATGATCCGTCTACCAACGGCAGACGCTTCGACCGACTCATCAGCCGTCTCCCTGATGCCTTCCGATAGTGGCGCTGCCGCGAGCATCGTTGTCCCCAACACGACGACCAACGCCGCGTAGGCGGCCCCCACCGCTGCACCACCCAGGCGATTGAGGAACGTGGCTCCCGGCACAAGCTTGAGAGCAGTTGAGAGCAAGCGGGCAACGACTGCACCGCCGATGACAAGTACGAAAAACAGGATCACGCCGCCCGTGATCCGGGCTGCCTCGTATGGGATGTTCGCCATACCCGCAATGATCGAGCCCAGTACAGGCGACAGCCTGAAGACCAGGAACACGCCAACCACCAGCACCGCCACCTCAAGCGCTTCACGAAGGATGCCCCGCATCCAACCGCGGATCACGAACGCGGCAACGATGGCCGCAACGATCAGGTCATAGATGGACACGTCAGCCGGACTCGTCCTCGGGGCCGGAGGCATCACTCTCTGGGATCTTGACGATCGGGATCTCACCGGTCCGACGTAGGCGCGGTTGCTCGGGTTCTTCGAACATCGCCTCGGACGCCTCCTCCCAAGTCTGGTCGAGCACACGCGTCCTCCACCAATGGCCCAGAAGGATCTTGATCGATGCCACCAGCGGTACGGCGATGATCACTCCCCACACGCCGGCAAGGGCACCACCCAAGATGAGCGAGAGCAGCGTGACCGCCGGATGAAGTCGAACGGTTGCCCGCAACACAGAAGGAGACACGAAGTTGTTGTCGATCTGTTGAACGATCACGGCGACGACCACCGCCCACATCGCCGTCGGGAGGTCCGCAGTCGTGATCGCCACGAGGACACCGAGGAAGCCCCCGACCCAGGGTCCCAGGAAGGGAACGATGTTGAGAATACCTCCAACAAGCCCGATGAGCAGCCAGAACTCGAGACCGATGATCCAGTACCCAACCGAAAGCATCACACCGACAATGACCGCAACAACGAGCTGACCCCTGAGGAAGCCTCCGATAGCAGTGTTCAGCTGGGTACCCACGTGTGCAGCTTCGCGCTGACGAGCCTTCGGGAAGATCTCGACAAGCCGCTGCTGAACGGCAGGAAGGTCGATGAGGAAGTAGAACGCGAGAACAGGACCCACGAGGAACACGAGGATGAACTCGAAGATACTCGCAGTGACCGTGCCGATCTGGTCGAACACGATCGACATCAACGTTGTGCGATTCTGCGGATCGTTGATGTAGTCGAGCAACTCGCCGTAGCTGATGAACGCGACGTTGTCGAAACCAGCCGACGTAAGGAGGCTCTGCAGATCGGCAGCGGTCTGGTCGTATAGCGAGGGAAACACCTCCACGAAGCTCTCGGCCTGAGCCGTCATGTCGGGGAAGATCACGACCATCAGCAGCGACAGGCCGGAGAAGAAGACCAAGAAACCAAGGATCGCACCGAGAATCCTCGGTACACCACGATCAGAGAGCCAGCTCACGAGCGGATTGAGGATGTAGATGATGACGACGGAGAGGAGCAGAGGAGCAAAGATGATCCGTCCCTCGACCAACACGTAGAAGGCCGCCATGATCAGCAGCATCAGGCCGATCATGGACCAGGAGAAGATCCCTACTCGGCGAACGATAGTTCCAAAGTCACGTTCCCCCATCAACACAAGTGTAACGAAGAACGACATATGACCTACGACTCACGACAGATGACGAGTCGTCCATCGTATGTCGTCCATCGTATGTCGTTCGTTGAGCTGGCGATGGGACTCGAACCCATGACCTGCCGCTTACAAGGCGGCTGCTCTGGCCAAACTGAGCTACGCCAGCAGAAGCGTCAGCAAGTGCGTCAGGATAGCCAACCTCGCACGCGAGCGACTTCATAGCTGGCAAGCGCTGCGGCCACCGATGCATTCAGACTCTCGGTGGCGCCAACCATCGGAATGTAGGCAAGGACGTCACAACGCTCCGCCACCAATCTCGACAGCCCTTCACCTTCGGCACCAACGCACACGGCAACAGGCCGGGCCAACAGGTCGAGGCCGAGAATCGACTGCTCGCCGCTTCCATCAAGGCCAACCTTCCAGACATCGAGCTGGTCGAGTCGCTTCAGAGCATCGGCTATGGAGGACACCACGACAACGGGGAGGCTCTCAAGGGCACCGGCCGCGGCTTTGAACGCTGTGGCTCCAATCGGCGCCCCTCTTCGTTGCGAGACGACCAGGGCCGTCATGCCCGCTGCGACCGCCGACCGGGCGGCTGCACCGATGTTCCGCGGGTCCTCGACATGGTCCAACACGAGCAGTGCCGGATTCTCCGCCAAGGCAACAGCCTCCTTGATCGAGAGCGGCTCGATGGCGCGTGCCTTTGCGAAAACACCTTGGGGCGCCGCGGTGACCGCAAGTGGCCTCACATCGTCGACAACATTGACAGGCACGTTCTGCGCCTGCGCCTTGCGAACGATGCGCGCAATGTCAGGCTTGCCCATTCTGCGCCTCTCGACAGAGAGCGTTATCACCCGACCGGCGTCGAGCGCTGCCTCAACAGCGTGGATGCCCTCGAGTTCAGTTCCGATGCCAGCGAACGCCATCTGCTGTGTCCTCTATCGTGATACCCAACTCGGCAAACCCATCGCGGATCGCGTCAGCCGTGGCCCAGTCCTTGTCTGCCCTCGCCTTTGCACGGAGTTCCAGAAGCGAATCCATGCCCCCATCCACGATCCCGAGCGACGCTGCGAACTCGGCAACGGACCCGTCATCAGTATCGATTGTCTCAGGCACGGTGAGACCGAGCGTTGCCATGATCTCGTCGAAAGCAGCAACAATGTCCGACATGTCCTCGCCGGCATCAAGCCCCGAGTTGCCCTCCCTCACGGCATCGAACAGAACTGCGAGTGCGGCGGCAACATCGAGATCATCATCCATCGCTGCCTTGAACCGATCCAGAATATCAGCGCGCGGCGGACCCTCAACAGGACCAACGCGGCGTCGAAATGACCTGAGCCTCGCCAAGCTCGCCTCCGCATCACCGAGGGCGGCCTCGGAGTAGTCGAGCGGCTTGCGGTAGTGCGTGCGCAGATAGAACAGTCTCACGGCAATGGGATCCCAAGCTTCGAGCGCACCTGCCAACGTGACAACGTGGCCCGTCGACTTGGCCATCTTCTCGCCCGACAGGTTCAACATCCCGTTGTGCATCCAGAACCGGGCGAACGTCTTGCCTGTCGCTGCCTCTGATTGGGCGATCTCATTCTCGTGGTGCGGGAAGATGAGATCCGTGCCGCCTCCGTGAATATCGAATGCGTCGCCAAGGTATTCACGAGCCATGACCGAGCACTCGATGTGCCATCCGGGCCGCCCCTCCCCCCATGGCGAACTCCAATGTGGCTCGCCGGGCTTGGCAGCCTTCCAGAGCGCGAAGTCGAGAGGGTCACGCTTGCGATCATCGAGATCGACCCTGTCACCAACCCTGAGATCCGAAACGTCATGTCTCGACAGCTTGCCGTAGGCAGGGAACGATCGAACGGAGAAATAGACATCGCCCTCGGATTCGTAGGCGTGGTCCGAGGCAATCAGCATCTCGATCATCTCGATCATCTCGTCGATGTGGTCCGTGGCCTTCGGCTCCCTCGTCGGTTCGAGGTTCCCCAGACGCCTGTAGGCATCGCCGAACGCTGCAGCCGCATCGATGGCAACCTGCTCGGTGGTGACGCCAAGCTCCGCTGCACGATTGATGATCTTGTCATCGATATCGGTGACGTTGCGGACGAACTCGACGTCGTAACCGATCCACTCCAGATAACGACGGAGAACGTCGAACACGACCGCGGATCTACCGTGGCCGAGATGCGGCTCCGACTGGACTGTCGGTCCGCACAGGTAGATCGACACGCGGCCCGGTATCGACGGCGTGAATGGGACGGTCGCACGCTCAAGCGTGTTGTACAGCTGCATGGATGGCATGGTAACCACGGCTCGGTGAGCCACCTGTGTACGGCTACGCTGCCCCCAATGATGAGAACTCCACTCGGACCAGGGCCACTCGTCTATGCCCACAGAGGCAATAGGTCCCGGGCGCCGGACAACACACTTGAGGCCTACGAACTCGCGGTCGATGCTGGCACGGACGGTGTCGAATTGGACGTGCGCCGGACAAGAGATGGTGTCCTGATCCTGAGCCACGACGATCGAGTGCCGAATCTGGAACCCTTCGCGTCACTTGACTTCGACGATCTACGGAACATGGCGCCGCAGGTACCGACCCTCAGGGAAGCAATGAAAGCCATCCCGCGCCACGTGTTCGTCAA
Source organism: uncultured bacterium (assembly GCA_965539925.1). Lineage (GTDB taxonomy): Bacteria > Actinomycetota > Acidimicrobiia > Spongiisociales > UBA5794 > B3-G11. Next base: position 661 of record CBETWC010000142.1, on the reverse strand, counting down.
CGTGGAGATCAAGAACTTCTCATTCGATGCCGGCTTCGACGATGCCCGCACGATCGTCGACGAAACCATCGAGGAACTCAGAAACCACGACGACCCTCAGCGCATCATCATGTCATCGTTCGATCCTCAGTCTGTGCAACGTATCGGAGAGGTCGGTCCGGAGTTCCTACGCGGTCAACTCCTGCTGGCCTTCATCCCCCTCGAGGCTGGCCTCACCGTTGCGAAGCAGCTCGAGGTTGACGCGATCGTTCCCCACCTCTCCCACTTGAAGGAAGACACGGCGAAAGCCATGGAACAGATCGGAGAAGCTCTGCTCCGAACCATGGTGTGGGGTGTGATCACTGAGGAAGAGGTGGCAATGATGGCTGCATGCGGTGTGGACGGCATCATCACGGATGACCCGGGTATGGCTCGAGGGATCTTCGATCAGTTCTGAACCGTGGCGATTGCCTGGGCGGCAAGCCCGGTGTCAGCTCCGATGTAGCCCATTCCATCGGTCGTTGTCGCCTTCACGGATACGCTGTCAACCTCGATACCCATGGCATCGGCCAACCGGCGACGCATCAAGTCGCGATGAGGCGCAATCCGTACGCTTTCGACGATGATCGTGACATCCACTGAGCCAATCACATAGCCAGCACTGCTGACTATGGCAGCGCAT
>CBETWC010000141.1:0-5567 GCA_965539925.1 uncultured bacterium | reverse complement strand
TGCCAGCAATGAACTACCCGGTGCCCAACGGACCATCGCTCACGGCGGTGCGCAGTGCTCTTGCCAGCCTCCACGCAACCGGTCGGGTGGTCGCGTTCTCCGTGTCGTCGTGGAATCCCGCACTCCCCGATGCAGATGTGGCAGCCGCCGCAGCCCGAAGCCTGGTTGCTCCTTTCATCGGCGACTGAATCTGGTCCATCGAGGAGGAGCGACACAGCGCACTCCGACGAGCGTAAGCAGGCCGGGTCGCTGATCGAGCAGCCCGGCCTGTGAGTGGGCACGTCTTGTCAGCCAGCGGGCTCGATGTCTATGGCGAGCACGATGAACTGGGTGAACTGGCCGGGTGAGAAGTTGCTGTCGCTGACGATCACCAGACTCTGCCTGCCATCGGGCAGGATGGGGCCGAAGGTCATGCCTTCGATGTTGTCGATCGGGATTCCGAGATCGTCGAACGCAAAGATGGCGTCCTTCGTCATCGGCGTGTGAGCAATCGGCGACCCGCCGACGTAGAGAGCGTCATTGGCGAGGACATCTGTGGCGCCCATCGATGAGGCCTCGTAGATCACAACGACGTTTCCGGTGCCGCCACCGAGGGTGCCGCCCACGGAGAACGACCGCTCCATCACGAGCATCGTTCCGTGGTTATCGATCGGCAATACCTCGACGATGCCATTGACACCGAAGATGGCGGATGGCTCCGCCCACGGCGCAACCTCGTACACGTACTCGGAGATCGGCTGCCGCTTGTGGATGTCGAACGTGAGCACCCGGGCGAGGCTGCCGTTGGTGAACGTGGCCGCAGGGCCATCCTGGAACAAAGCGCCCTCACCCGCCGTGACGAGATAGTGCTCGTTCGGGGTCAGATTCAGGCTCTCGAATGAGAGGTTGAACCTGACACCCCAGTCGACGCCGTTCGGGAGATACTTGTCAGGGATCGGCATCTTCGCTGTCAGACGTCCCTGCAGGTTGTAGCGGTTGATGAATGGGTCAAGAAGCGAAAAGGTGTTCCCTTCCGACGACATGAAGAGCTGACCGCTTCGTGCCAGGGCGAAGCCCTCCGGATCGAGCCCTCCGGGCGCGAACTGGGTCTTGTTCTTCTCGAAGATCGTGGTGACGTCTGTGAACACCACGTCGCCAGCGCCAAACGAGCCGTCAGCGAAATCGATCTCTACGGTGTAGTACCTGACAGGGTCGCCGGTCGGCCGGTTCCCTTGGTCATCTGAAACCGTGTGGTAGACCTGCCGGCTCTCGTCGAAGGTGATGCTCGACAGCCCGCCGATCTCGGTACCGCCGAACACGGTGCCGGTCGGCACGACAACCTCACCGATGAACTCAATGCCGGTGACGGTCATCGCTCCTTGATCGTTGCCAGCCGTTGACATTACTGGAATCAGCATCAGCACTGCAGTCGACATTGCGACGACGAGGCTGAACCGCCTGCGGAAAGGTGAACGCATGGGAACCTCCCTATTCAGATACGCGACCTTCGTCTTGGTCAACTCTACTCTCACCGCTTTGAGCGCGGTCGTGGGCGTCTGATATTAATCAATCGGTGACGCAGACCATGTGCACGAATCGGAGGGGTGGAGGCACCCCTCCGATTCTCCCCTGTGCTGCGAAACAGCGTGTGCCATCTCTGTGGGGTGATTGTCCATCCGACATCGATTCCTGACACCTGTCAGGATTGGGCACAAGGCGGACAAGTATCGATATGGCACCACGAGAGTACGCAGCAGCTACGAGCATCGATCTGAGGTTCTCCGCGCTGTTCGAACGTCACTATGACGAGGTGCTCGGGTATTGCGTTCGTCGTATCGACCGCACCGGTGCGGAGGACGCAGCCTCGGAGGTATTCGTTGTTGCGTGGCGACGCATCGATCAGCTTGATTGGGACACAGCGCGGCCATGGCTATATGGCATTGCGCGTGGTGTCCTTGCCAACCGCCAGCGGGCAACACGCCGACGCGACCGACTGACACGGAAGGTGTCCGGTCTTGCCAGCGTCAGCGAAGAGGCGGCAGAGGTCATCGTTGTTCGCAGAGAACGGGACGAAGAAGTCTTGTCTGCACTCTCGAAGCTGAAACAATCCGATAGGGAGATCCTGATGCTCTCGACTTGGGAAGAACTCACCGCACCTGAGATCGCATCAGTTCTCGACATATCGACCGCTGCCACCGAACAGCGACTTCACAGGGCCAAGAAGCGGCTCGCCAAACACCTCGACCGATTCCCCGACAGTGCACAGCTCTCCCCGCGTGTTGCCAAGGAAGGAGGAGAACGCTGATGTCCATTGAGACCGCAACCCAGAGGCTCAGGGAGGCCAACCCGGTACGCGAAACTGACCTGTTGAGAAGTGAATCTGATGATCTCACGGCGCTGCTCCACGCGACATGGCAAAGGAGCACAAACGTGCAGACCCAAGAACCACAGAAGCTCACACCTGTGAAGGCTCCAGAGAAGAACCCCCAACCGAGAGGATGGCTGATCGCATTGGCCGTCGCCGCGGTAACCATCATCGTGATTGGTGCCGTTGCGCTACTGCCGCTGACCCAGGGGTCCGATGACGCGGTCGATACGCCTCCGACGACGCTGGATGCAGCGCCGACACCGACGACCAGCGTTGCCGTCCAGGCCGGTCCGACGACCTTCGAGATCGAGACGTTCGACTATGGGTTTCGTGGTCTTCCCGCCGAATTCATCGCAGGTGACATCATCGAGCTGGTGAACAGCTCTGCAACCGAGTACCACAATCTCGTTGTCATCCGTCTCGAAGCCGACGACACGAGAACGGTCGAGGACTTCGCAGCCCTACCGCGCGAAGCGTTCGAGGTAGCCGATCAGCCGAATACCGTCGAGGGCGTTGGAATCTTGCATGCTGCGCCCGGCGAGGCGGCATTCGATGGCAGGATTCGCATGCAGGTTCCCGGGAGGTACCTCTTGATCGACATGGTGCCCCAAGGAGCTGACGCCGCCAAGGTCGAGGAGAACGTCAACCCCTCGGATCCCAGTTTTTCACCGTCCCCGCCGTGGAACATCGCAGGGGGACCACTCGGATACCAGCACGGCATGATCGCAATTGTGACGGTTGTCGCACCGTAGAGATCGGAACAAACGGATAACCCGCCGCCCGGCAAGCCGAGCGGCGGGTTATCCGTTGTCTGGACTCCCCTCAGCCCTTGTAGCCACCTCTCAGGTTGGTTGTGATGGTGAGTCCCTCGCTTCCGGTCCAGTCACAGATCCCTCCCATGACGTTCTCGCAGATGCGGGCGTCGAGCCTGATCTCGACTCTCCCTCCACCGAATTTCCCGTTGTCAGCGGGATACGCGATGGTCTGTGTCCACACATCCCCAGCCGAGTAGGGGGACCAGCCGCTGTCTCCTCCACCCTGAATGGCGAAACGATTGGCGAAGTACTGCGTGATCCAGCCTCCGGCCTGCATCCAACCGTCCTGGTTGGCCGTGGCTTCGACCGTCACATAGGCGATTCCCGTCCTCGGATTGACACGAGCATCGGTCACCGCAATGGAGTATCCGAAGTACTCGTGGGGATCGACAACCTCCAACGTGTATCCGCCGTACCCGGTGTTCCCCCACAAGTCGGTCGCCGAGCACGTGATAGCGTAGGTTCCGACCTCGAACCAGTTGCCGTCGACGTACGGGTCCGAGACACAGCCGAGACCTACGGTCAGTGGCTCGCTGATGTAGCTGATGTTGTTTTCGAGAATCACCCACGTTCCGAAGCCTGGATTTCCGCCCATCGTGTCGTCGAACGCGCCGCGTACGAGTGGATCGTGTACAACCTCAATGAGTGGCGGCTCCGTGTCCCCAACGACTTCAACGGTCAGGTTGAACGGCGTGGAATCGCCCGCCCACATCATCGGGACGGCTTCACAGTTGACTGTTGTTATCCCCAGCGGGAACAATGCATATGTGAAGTCGTAGTAGACGAATTGATCGTCGGAGCAGTCGACAGACACATTGCCCGGATATGCCTCGACACTCGCCATCTGGTCCAACCCAACCCAGGTACCCGAGGCTGATTCTGCCTCAACGGTCAACCGATCTTGGCTGATCAAGACCTCTGGTGCGTGGTGGTCCGCCAGTGCGGGAGCCGCTCCTCCGATGATGGTTGCGAGTGCAGCCATCAGAACCAAGATGCGTCGCATTGTGGCCATCTCCCTTCAGTAGATGACGCCAACGTATGACGTATCCCAGATCGCTCCAATAGGGGATGACCCCGATGGGCAGGGTCGGATCGATCCGAATCTCGCTTCCCACAACGCGTTTTCGGGGGTCACACCACTAGCGTGGCGGCAGAAGCCGAAGTGATCTTCCGGAGGTGTTGTTGTGAGCGCCGTAGCAGCGGCAGAGCGAGTGCTGCGTGATGCCGGTGAACCGCTCCACTACGGGGTGATCACCGCCCGCATGCTCGAGCGCGGGCTCTGGACGACTTCGGCCACGAGGCCGGATGCCACCGTGAACGGGCAGATTGCATCCGACATGCGACGTCACGGTGCTGCCTCTTCGTTCGTGCGGATCCATCCGGGCATCTACACGATCAACGATCGTGTAGTACCGCTCCCGATCACCGTCGCAGGCACAGACGCCTCAGCCACGGTTGCCTATCTCGATGCGGCCGAGGTCGTGCTGGGCAAGCACGCTGACAGATCTCCGATGCACTACGTCGACATCACAGACAAGGCTCTCGAACTTGGCATGCTCGAAGCCAGGGGGAGGCCGCATGATGCAACCATGTATGCCCGGATCGCTGCCGATGTCAGCCGCGCTGATGCGGCGGGCCATCGATCCCGGTTCGTCAAACTCGGCAACGGTCGTATTGGGCTGGCCAAGTGGCAGAAGGGGAGTGACGATGAATCCCTTCCCAATCGGGTGACCGGGGAGGCGTTGCTGGTTTCGCTGTTCGAGATGCAGCCCGCCGAGTTCGAGATGGTCGTCGGTCAGGTGCTGGCAGAGATGGGGTTCGGTGAGATCGATGTGGCGGCGTACCACGGAGATCAGGGATTCGACGTGCGCGGAACCATGAACGCCGCAGGTGCATTTCCAATCCGGGTTGTCGTGCAGGTGAAACGATGGAAGCGCACCGTCGGTGTCTCAGAGGTGCAGCGCGCACGCAGAGCGGCAGCTGTGGACGAGCATCCGATGATCGTGACCACGAGCGGCTTCACGAAGGCTGCGTTCATGGAAGCCACCGCTCCCGGGAGCCAGCCGGTCGGGCTCATTGCAGGTTCGAGGCTCATCTCCCTGATGATGGAACACTCGATCGGTGTCCAGCGCAGACGCCTCGACACCTTCGAGCCCGCCCCGCCGACACCCCAACTCACCTTCGGCGGATAACCAACCACGAGATTGTCCTCCCTTCAGAGAGGACGGAACAGCGACGAAGTCGCTGTTCCGGAGGGGGTGCGAGCCTGCGAGCCCGGTACGGCAAGATCCCTACAACCTCAAACCACCCCAAAGCTCTGGGCCCTCTGGCGGTGCCTGGTGGCGTGCCACTTGAGGCTCGCAGGCTCGCACCCCCTCCTCGCTCGCTGCGCTCGCGTGTCCTCC
>CBETWC010000140.1:0-5569 GCA_965539925.1 uncultured bacterium | reverse complement strand
TTGGCGGTGCCCCATAGTCTGGCGAACTTGAAGCTGGCGGCGACCTCCTTGTGGACCAGCTTCGCGATGTCGTAGACGGTCGCCCCGTGCCGAACGGTGTAGGGACGCTCCTTGTCGACGTCCTTCCCTGGGATCTTCGTGTACACACGTACGACACCGAGCTTGGCGAAGAGCCATTCGCCAAGCTCCTCGAGGCCCTGCCCTGTCTCCGCTGAGACAGCGAGGAACGGGTAGTCGACGCCGGCGAGCTCCTCGAGGATCGCGAGCTCTTCGCTCGTGTCGGCCTGCTGGTCGAACTTGTTCGCTACGAGGAGCGTCGGCAGCACGTTCGTGAAGATGTCGGCTCCCTCATCGGGTTCGCCGTCAGAGGGCCATCGTTCCGTCAGTTCGATCCGCCTCTCGCTGAGGAGATCATGCAGTCGAACGACCCGTTCGACACATCCCGCCTTCCCGAGATCGATGACCAACAGACATCCGTCCGCGGGATGGAGAGCGTTGCTGATCCAGGAGATCGGATGCTCATGAGCGATCGGAGGAAGATCCACGAGCTGGATGTGGACGTCGCGCACCGGCATCATCCCCGGCATCGGGTACTGCGTCGTGAACGGGTACTTGCCGCTCTGAGCGTGGGATCCCGTCAGCCTGGCGTGGAGTGTCGACTTGCCGGTATTGGGTGGTCCGAGGAGGGCGATCTGTCCGGCGCCGTCCGGCTTGACAACCGTTGCTGGCCCGGTCTTGGCACCACCTCGGGAGGGGCCGGCAACTTCGTCAGTGAGTTCCTTGATCTTGGCCTTGATGTCAGCCTGGAGGTGTTCGGTCCCCTTGTGTTTCGGGATGGCCTTCAGCATCCCCTTGAGTGCGTCGAGGCGTTCGGCGGGGTCCTTTGCTCGCCGGTAGTGCCCCTCGGCTTCCTTGTATGCGGGTGTCAGATTCGCTGGCATGACTCGCACCGGAGCTTACGTCTCATCCGCAGCGCGCGACGAATCCGCCCACACCATCAGGCACGGCCTACGCTTGTTGCGAATCCCGTGTGGCGGGACACATCGCGAAGGGGAGCCCCATGAGTCGAACGAAGATCGTTCCGCTGATTGCAGCCGCGTTTGCCCTTGCAATCGGTGCTGCTGCTTGCAGCGACACGGTGGACTACACCGATCCTGATGACCCCCTCGCCTCCGAGCAGTACGCGCTCGATCACCTGAACATGCGCGATGCGTGGGCCCAGAGCGACGGGAGCGGAGCGGTCATCGCCATCATCGACACGGGAATCGATCTGGACCATCCGGATCTCAAGGACAAGATCGTTCACGGCCACGACTGGGTGGATGATGACGACACACCGAACGATGAGAACGGTCACGGCACGCACGTTGCGGGAAGCGCCGCTGCGATCGGGAACAACTCGCTGGGTGTCATCGGCATGGCGCCAAGATCATGCCCCTCAAGGTGCTCGGCGGAGACGGAACGGGTAACTCCGAAGACATAGCGGACGCCATCAGGTGGGCGGTCGATCACGGAGCCGATGTCATCAACCTGTCTCTCGGTGGCACGAGCGATCTGCTCGGACGGATCTACAACAAGATGGATCCGGCCAATGAAGCGATCGCCTACGCCGACAGCAAGGGCGTTGTCGTCATCGCCGCGGCCGGCAACGATGACACATTCCTGAGGGCATACAACCGCGACACGCCGCTGCTCGTGGTCAACGCCACGAACGAGCTCGACAGGTCGGCGCGGTTCTCCAATTTCGGGGACCTGCGGGCTGTGTCAGCACCGGGTGCGCGGATCCTGTCGACAGCCCCCACCTATCCAACATCGATCTGGCCTGAGGGTTCGGAGGGTTACGAGACGCTTGCGGGCACGTCGATGGCGTCCCCGCATGTCGCGGGCGTCGCAGCGCTGATGGTCGATCGTAGCGTGTCTCCTGAGGACATCCGGAATGCCATCACGGAAACGGCGCTCAACGAACGCGATGATCCACTCCTTGGTGCAGGTGTCGTGCAAGCCGACCTGGCCGTCGAGCAGGCAACTCAATTCGAGGATCCGATCAACTGGTTCATCGTCCTGTTCGTGATCGGTCTGATCGGCGTCTCCATCATTGCGTGGGAGCGCCACCGCAACGCCTGACACGCATCGTGCTGCACTAGGTGATGCAGGCGCCCTCTGAACCGTGGCGGGGGTCCTTCAACAGAAGCGACACAACAATGCTGGCTGCCATGGCGATGACGTCGATGACCATGACCACTGCCAGCGGTACCCAGGTGACCATGATGCCGATCACCAGGGGAAGGATCACGAGGGGTGCAAGCAGTGTGCCGAGTAGCGCAACGCAGGTGGCGCGAAGGTAGTCCGGTGCCATCTCGAGGATGATGTTTGGGTATCCGAGTCGGAGCCCGCTCAGTGTGGCCCCCACGAGGAAGAACGTCAGGTAGAGGGGGAGCGGGCCGACAACGAGCGCCGACAGAGCAACTAGGGGAGCCGCAAATCCGGTGAGTGACGTGCCGATGATCACCGCGCGATTACCGGATCGATCGCCGAGGTACCCCCACAGCAGATTGGACAGGGCCGCGCCGGTCATCTGGGAGGCGAGATACAGCCCGATCGCTGCCTCAGGCACACCGATGTCGTCGAACGCATAGAGAACGAAGAACGGTGCAGTCATGACGAGTATCGCAGTGAGACCTCTCGCTGTAATGAGTCGCCTGAAGTTCTTGTTGATCTTCGTGAGACGCATTGCGCGACGCATCGAGTCGCTGAACGACTCGATCTGGCGCTCGTGAGTGGATGGCGGCTCCCTGACGAGGGCGATCCCGCCGTGGGCGATGAGCAGGAAGATCGCAGCGAGGCCGAAGATGATCGCGTAGTTCGTCGGATAGGGGATGCGCGCAGCGTCCGCAAGGATCCACGCAACCGCCCAACCCGCCCCGATGGCCAGCGTATATCCGATGAGCTGCTTCCAGCCGGTGAATCGTCCGCGACGCTTGATGGGAATGGCCTTCGCGAAGACGTCTGCATAGACGATCCCACCGATTCCTCCTGCGAGCGAGAACGATGCGAACAAGGTGACGAGCAGGACCAACACGAGGTCCGGTCGTTCGAGGGCGAACAGTGCGGTGGCTCCGGCGAGAAGACCCCACGAGACCCACCGCATGGCAATGATCCACATCAGGATCGGCTTCTCGTAGGGGCGATCTTCAACGAGGTATGCGGTGATCATCTGCGGCACGATCTGACCCACCCGTTGAGCAACGATTATCACGCCGAGGACGATGCTTGAACCCGTGAGCGTCGCGATGAACGATGGCAGCACCGTGTTGATGTCGGAGAACGCCTCTGACAACTGGAAGAACACACCGTGGATCAAGCCACCGGTGAAGTTTCTCCGGTAGTCGGCCGGCGGGGCCTCATCGACTTCCTGCGTTGTGTCCATACGCCGGGAGGGTACCGAGTACAGGCGTCACGGAGCTTTGCACGGCAGCTACCCATCTCCTGGCTTGCCATGGCTTGGATTGATCGAGGTCGATCCGCCGGATGGTGTTCTCGCTGGCACACGTACAGTTGACCGAACTCCTACTCCAAGCGCGAGACATGCCCCACTTCTATCCGCATACCTGCACAAGGCACCCCCAGGTCCGAGAAGGTCGTCTGGCGCGCCCTTGAGTCGCTACCGAAGTCCTGGCGGGTCTTCCACTCGGTTGCGTGGCAGATCCCGAAGCGGACCAGGGTCTTTGACGGGGAGGCAGACTTCGTCCTCATCCATCCGAAGCACGGGATGATCGTCCTCGAGGTCAAGGGTGGCCTCCTCGAGATTCGCGAAGGGGCCTGGTACCAACGCGATGTCAGCGGTGGTCCGTGGCACGAGCTTCCTCGCACGCCGTTCGAGCAGGCAAAGGGAGCCATGTACGACCTCAAGAAGTACCTCGATGGTGCGGTCCCCGGACTTCGGAACCTCCCTGCAACTCGGGGGGTCGTGCTGCCCGCTGCTTCCCATTCGGGTGATCTGGGACCTGACATGCCTGCAGCGATGACCATTGCCAAGGATGAGCTGCGTGAGATGCCAGCAGCGATAGATCGTCTGCTCGCTTTCTCCAAGATCGAGGCCGATCTGACGAACGATCAGATCAACGGCATCACCAATCTGCTGGCACCAACCGTGCAGATCCGTACGAAGGTCGGGACCGAGCTTGGTTCCGTTGAGCAGCAGCTTCTCGATCTCACCACTGAACAGATTCGAGTGCTTGATCTCCTCCGTAGGCATCGGCGAGCGCTGATCACTGGCGGAGCGGGAACCGGCAAGACCGTTCTTGCAATCGAACGTGCTCGGCGTCTGAACGACGAGGGTGCCAAGGTGCTCCTCACGTGCTTCAACCGCCCGCTCGGAGACCACCTCGCCGAAGCCACGAAAGACATGGAGGGCGTGACCGCGCAGAGCATGCACGCATTCGCAAGCCACCTCTTTGGCGAGGCTGACATCGACGTGCCGACGCGCGTGTCTGCTGAGTGGTTCAGGGAGAACATGCCCGACCTGCTGATGACCGCCACCGAACGCACAGGCATCACGTTCGATGCCGTCGTGGTCGATGAGGGCCAGGACTTCTTCCCACGCTGGTTCATGGCACTCCAGATGCTCCTCGAAGACCCCGATGACGGACCGTTCTACGTGTTTGCAGATTCGAACCAGACCATCTACCTGGACGAGTGGGAATCACCCATCTCCGAGGCGCCGTTCCCTCTCGACATCAACTGTCGCAACACACTCCCGATTGCCAAGAAGGTTGCTGGTGTCATCGGGGCGGAAACGCTGGCCATGGGTGTAGAAGGGATGTCCCCACAGTTCATCGTGGCGAACTCAGAGAATGAGATTCGGACGGCGCTTGACGTGGCGATCGGCAGACTCATTGCCGACGAGGGCGTGCGTCCAGACCAGATCACCATCGTGAGTGACCACAGGACCCAGGTGGATGGTCTTGTGGGAACCGTCGTGGGAGGGAAGAAGGTTGGTGGTCTTGGATCAGGAGGCCTGACCGCTGAGACGATCTATCGGTACAAGGGCCTTGAGAACGATGTTGTCTTCGTCGTCCTTGACAAGGTGGAGACGGACCGACAGAAGGCGCTTGCGTACATCGGGATGAGCCGGGCCAAGGCACTTCTCGTGGTGATCGGGTCGAGGGCAACCAAGCGGGCGCTCAACTGGTAGGTGCTTTCGCACGAAAGTTGTTGCAGAACCGGTGGGCTCGGATACCGTGGTCTGATGCAACGCTTCGCGGTAGCGGCCATCGCTGGACTTCTCCTCTTCGGCGCAGCAGGCATTGCTGACCCCGCCCCTGTACATGCGACCGGCGGTGAGGGCGAAACGTGGCCGGCGTTCACGGAGTCGAGCGGTTGCGGGGCCCGACGCATCAGCACGCCCAACAACAGCTACTCGGGATGGCTGGACAAAGAGACGATCCTCAGAGGCGAGTTCGCAGCGATGTTCGGTCGCACGGTGCAGGCAGTCCTCGATGACGTGGTTGAGTGGGAGATCCCTGGCTCGGGGGAGACGCTTGCGGTACATCCCCGGTTGCTTCCGGCA
>CBETWC010000139.1:0-5597 GCA_965539925.1 uncultured bacterium | reverse complement strand
TTCGAACGCGCACCACTGGTCCGAACTCGCCTCGACTTCATCCCAGCCCCATGCGCGATAGAACTCGCGCACGACCGGTAGGTCGAAGACACCGAGTGTGAGAATTGAGAGATGCTGGGGGACGCCGTTGCTCATGGCGAAGATTCTACGGTGGGGCGCGCTGCGTGACATAGACGTGCCCGAGGGGGCTGGTCCACACGATCTCCCCGTCGTCCCTGATCTCGTACGTCCAGCCGTTGTGTTTGAGGCAGTGGTCGTTGCGGCAGAGCGGCGCGAGGTTCTCGTCATCGGTCGGTCCGCCTTCGATCCATGACGTTGTGTGGTCCATGTCTGAGTCAATGGCTGGCATTCGGCAACCTGGATACACACAGGTTGTGGTCCGCGACTCGATGCGGCGACGTTGCTCTGCGGTGGGGCGACGTCTCGTCGTGCCTGAGTGGAGCGGAAGCCCAGTCTCGGTATCTGTGATCGTGTAGCGCCACTGGGCGTCGGGCTGATCCTCGGCAACCTGACGTACGATATCCGAGATGACAGGTGCGAAACCGTTCAACTCTCCCGGGTGGTCCGTCAATCCGGCGAGGGTGTCAAGGTCTGCTGTGAGGTGGACGACGCCCCTGGTGGCGGACTTGTGGCTCACTCCTTGGAGAAGATCGAGGTATATGTCTGCCCTGAGTTGGTCCATGGAACGGGTCTCACCGTCACCGCGAAGCGACCGGGCAATCTTGTTGATGCGGCGGGAGATTGCGGCGACCTTGTCCGGGGGGAGGTCGAGGCCGACCAGATTCGCGGTGCCATCAACCGTGGGCTCCGCAATGACCTTTCGGTCTTCGACTGCACGCCTGTATCGCTCAGCTGCCTCGTTCTGGTCGGCCTCGATGCACAGCTTCCTGATGCGGGCAGCCAGCTCTCCTGTCGTGAGCCTTGGTGCTACGTCTGCGAGTCGTTCGACCACGTTGCGTGCTGCTCCGGCAGAGAGATGACAGGTGCCATGTTCGATCGTCTTGGCTCGTCGCACATCAATCGAACCAGCCTTGAGCATCTCGAGAACTTGTGGCAGGCGTTGGTGGAGATCCAAGGCAAAGGAGAGTTCGATGTCAGCCATACGGCGGGTGAGGTTGAGGGCCGAACGGATCTCTGCCGACGCAGCATCGGCGGTGTCCTCATGAGGCCAGTCGGGGAACTCCGAACTGTATGCATCGTTGACCGAGGCCATGTCGGAATACACCAGGGCGGCGTAGTGGGATGCCATGCGCTGGCGGGCACGCAGAACAACAACTCGATCGTATCCGGACAGACGCTCAAGATCGACACCGGACAGGAACGCAGCAAGCACGGGGCCGGGCGCCATTTCGTCCAATCGTGGCGGAAGGCCTTGCTGATCCCGTGGTGCCGGACCTGATTCGTGGTCCGAGATCAGGGTCTCCCAGCCATCGACATACCGGTCATCGAAGCCGAATCCCACGGATGCTGCAGCAGATCTGTTCATACCCACAGTATGAGCAGCGGGTGTGACAGGAAAGAGATGAGGCATCAGGCATCAGGCATCAGGCGGCAGGTTGTCCTCCGTCCAGGGAGGACGGAAGAGCGACAAAGTCGATGTTCAGGAGGGGCCGTGAGCCTGCGAACCCGGTACGGCACGACCATGCCCACACCAAGAACCACACGGCTTTCATCATCAAGAACTGTCACGAGGTCGTGGCCCGCAACGCTCGCAAGCTCGCACTCCCTCCTGGCTCACTGCGCTCACGTGTCCTCCCTGAAGGGAGGACAACAGATGGGACCGTCGCGCCTATCGCGAAAGGCAACGCCGCGAAGGGGAGGACGCAAGATGGGCAGAAGCCAATATCCGCAGATCTTTCGTTGGGAAACCTCCCGGATTGGTTGGTTTCTCGACACCGAGTGTGGGTACACTCGCCCCACCCAACACACCCAACACACCCAACGAGAACGTTCTTCCTGGAGGCTTCGTGCGAAAATCGTGGTTACCCGTCGGCCTTTTGTGGCTGGGCTACACCATTCTTCTTATTGCCCTCACGAAGTACGTGAACATCCTCCCCGTGAGATGGGCTGAGGAGGCGGATGTCGTCGATGACGCGTTCATCCTCCTGATGTATCTCGGCGCACCGGTCATGGCGATCGTGCTTGCAGTCATGACTTGGGGTGCAATCGGTTGGCGTTCTGATGGGGCCGACAGGGAAGACGGGCCGAATCAGCACAACCACCGAACCCTTGTGACCACGTGGCTCATCGTCACGTCGGCCCTCGCGATCTACGTGGTGATCAACCCCGGATTCGTCGGCCTTGCCGAGATTCGGGGCGAACCCTCCTCTGACTATGTCATCGAGATGGAGGCCTCGCAGTTCTTCTGGGAAGTCACCTATCCGAACGGAGCAACGGCGTTCGACGAACTCGTCGTACCAGCCGACAAGCGCGTCCGATACGACGTGAACAGCACCGATGTCCTGCACTCATTCTGGATCCCCGCGTTCAGGGTCAAGATCGATGCTGTTCCGGGCCTCACGACACAGGTGTACTCGACTGCTACGCATGAGGGAACGATCGATGATGACATCAACCTTCGTGTCCAATGTGCAGAGCTGTGCGGGGCGGGACACGCGGCCATGGCGATGCCGGTGCGCGTGGTGAGCGACGCAGAGTGGAATGAATACATCGAGTCTCTTGGTGGGGAGTGAGTAGCCGATGAAGTATCTCGTTCGAGCCATCGTTCTCGGTCTCGTCGGCTATGTCGCTGGCGTCGCCATCACCCTCGCGATCCGGGGCGGAAGCCCAACAGACGAGGTCGCAGTGGTGATCGGCTTCGTGCTCGCCTTGATCGGGTGGCTGGCCGGCATCGGCGGCCTCGAGGCTTTTGGGCGCCAGTGGATCGGCAAGACGCCCCAGGTCAGCACGGACCCCGGATGGAGACGCTACTTCCAGTTCTCAGTCGATCACAAGGTCATCGGCATCCAGTACGGAGTGACCCTGCTTGCAGTCCTCCTCCTCGGTGGACTGTCAGCGATGGTCATCCGTATCGAGCTCGCCAGCCCGGGGATGAGCATCGTCGACCTCGAGGAGTTCAACAAGATCGTGTCGATGCACGGCATCCTCATGGTCGCTGTCGCCGTTGCCGGCGTGATCGGTGCGTTCGGCAACTACATGATTCCGATCCAGATCGGTGCTGCCGACATGGCCTTCCCGAGGATCAATGCGTTGAGCTACTGGCTCGTCCCTCCTGTGGCCATCGGCCTGCTCTCGGCTCCGCTCCTCGGCTCGTTCAGCGCCGGTTGGACCTCCTACGCGCCGCTCTCTGTGACCGGTGACTCGGGCCAGATCCTGTTCAACATGGCGATCATCTCGTTCGGCCTCTCCTCCATCCTCGGTGGCCTGAACATCATCGTGACGGTGATCACGATGCGTGCACCGGGAATGACATGGGGCAGGCTCCCCATTTTCACCTGGGCAGGCTTCGCAACAGCAATCCTCTCTTTCAGCGTCACCCAGTTCTTCGCGGCCGCATTGGTCCTCGTCACGATGGACCGCGTGGCCGGGACGGATTTCTTCGGCCCAGATGTTGGTGGAGGACTTCTCTACGAACATATCTTCTGGTTCTACTCACACCCCGCCGTCTACATCATGGTGCTACCCGGCTTTGGTGTGATCCTTGAATTGGTCACGACCTTTGCCCGCAAGCCACTGTTTGCCTACAAGGCGGTTGTGGGGTCGTTGTTGACGATCGTTGGCCTCTCGGTGGTCGTGTGGGCACATCACATGTTCACGTCTGGCATGGCGAACTTCCTCCACGCGCCGTTCATGATCCTCACCGAGGCGATCTCGATCCCGACAGGCATCATCTTTCTCAGCATCATCGGTACGTTGTGGCAGGGGAAGCTCTGGTTCCGTACCCCGCTTGTGATGGCGTTCGGCTGGCTCTTCAACTTCCTCATCGGCGGCATCACGGGTATCTTCCTCGCCGATGTCGCAACAGACATCTACCTGCACGACACCTACTTCGTCGTCGCCCACTTCCACTACACGATCGTCGGTGGCGCCATCTTCGGCCTGCTGGCAGCTTTCTTCTACTGGTTCCCGAAGTTCACCGGCAGGATGTACAACGACACACTCGGCAAGATCTTTGCGATCTGGGTCACCGTTGCCTTCAACCTCACCTTCATGCCGCTGTTCTGGGTCGGCATAAACGGCATGAATCGAAGGGTCGGCGACTATCCGGACGCCTACGCGAACGCAAACATGTTCGCGTCGATCTCCGCCCTATTCCTCGGTGCCAGCTTCCTGCTCTTTGTCGGGAACATTGTCTGGTCTGCGGTTGCTGGACCCAAGGCCGGTTCGAATCCATGGAATTCCAGAACGCTCGAGTGGCAGGTTTCGTCGCCGCCCACGCATCACAACTTCCTGTCCCAGCCCGTGGTTGTGGGCCATCCATATGACTACGGCAAGGATGACGCACCGCACGTGATCTTCCCTGATGCGCAAGGGCCCCAGGATGCCGGTGCATCCGAGGAAGAGGTGTTCGTATGACCACCGATGTCGCCGTCGATAGGGAAGGCATGAGGAGCGCAACACGTAAAGGGCTGATATCAGCAGCGATCCTCGCCGTGCTGACGATCGTCGAGTTCTTCGTGGCGATCAGCTTCGAGAACCCGCTTCTGCCGTTGCTCCCGTTCGTCGTGCTCAAGGGGTGGATCATCCTTGACACGTTCATGCACGTTCGTGCCGTCTTCTCGCAGGAGAGCCACTGATGACGACCGATACCGTGCACACCGAGTACCACCAGGACATGTCGTTCCAGCCGCGGGCCAACAGGATCGGGATGTGGCTCTTCCTCGTCTCAGAGACGTTCCTCTTCGGCGCATTCCTTTCAGCGAGGTACTTCTCTACGGGGACCTTCCGACCCGAGGAACTGAACCAGACGCTTGCCCTGGGCGTCACGATCATCTTGTTGCTCTCGTCCATCAGCGCCTACATGGCGGAGACGGCAATCCGTTTCAACTACCGCAAGCAGTTTCTGGTGTTCACCGTCGCAACCATCGTGCTGGGCATCATCTTCATGGGTGGTGTGACCTTCGAACTCAACGAAGCGATCCTCCACTACCCACCGGGGACCCCATACGGATCGGCGTACTTCATGCTGATCGGCCTGCATGCATTCCACGTCATCACCGGCCTGATCGCCTTGAGCATCATCCTCTTCCTCGGCATCAAGGGCCACTTCGGCTCTGACGACTTCTGGGGTGTTGAAGGTGTCGTCAAGTACTGGCACTTCGTCGATCTTGCGTGGGTGCTCATCTACCCGACGCTTTACCTTTTCTAGATGAACGAGCCCGCACAGGGTGAAAAGACCTACAGCAAGCGTCGCAAGTGGATCGAAGCGATCCTGCTCGTGGCTGGGTCCACGCTGGTGGTCTTCCTCCTCTCATCTCTCGCACTCCTGATATACACCGACGGATCGCGCGAGCCGACCGTCCACGTTCTTGACATCCCTCCGGGCTCGTGGGAACTCATCGAGCAGGGGGAGAACCCGCTCAAGATCCCCCCGACATGGTCGTTCTATGCCGATGACACCCTTGTCCTCGACAATC
>CBETWC010000138.1:0-5618 GCA_965539925.1 uncultured bacterium | reverse complement strand
TGGGAAGGGGGTGCCCGCGAGGAAGGCGTCGATCACTGCTTGGGTTGCGTCGGTTGGGACCACGTAGGCTCGGCCGTCGCTGCCCTTGGCGTTCTTGACAGGGAGTGTGGCATTGTCGATGCTCTTCGACTTGAGAGTGAGGGCGTCCTTGGCGAGATCCGCCATCATGGCGAGGCTCAGGCCTTCGTCTGCGGTTATCTGATCCGCAAATGTCGGCAGGAATGTGGGGAGATTGAAAGCGCTCGACGGTGAGGTCACCTGGCCGAACATGGCGATGAGGATCTCCTGCTGGCGACCCGTGCGGGAGATGTCTCCCCCAGACGTAGACGTCCAAGCACCGTTCTTCAGGATCTCGTAGTGACGGGATCGGGCGTAGGCAACTGCCTGCTCGCCGTTGAGCGTGTGTTGCCCTGCATCGATCTTGAATCCGGATTTCATGTCGCGACCCGGATACGTGAAGTCGAGCGTGACGCCTCCGAGTGAGTCGACGACAGCGCCGACGCCGGCGAAGTCGATCTCCACATAGTGGTGGATGGGAATGCCCGTGGCCGATTGGATCGTCTGCACGAGAAGATCGGGACCTCCGAGTACATAGGAGGCATTCACCCGGTTCGTGCCGTGATTCGGGATGTCGACCTTGAGATCACGGGGGATGCTGAGCATCTGGATGGCCTCGCCCGGCACCAGGTGCGCGAGGATCATCACATCCGTCCTTCTTCCTGCCGCCACGCCGAAGTGGTCCTCCCAGTCATCTGGGAGCGTCGAACGGTCGTCAACACCTACAACGAGCACATTGAGCACGTCGTCTGAGCCGGCCGCGATCGTGTTCAGCGACGTGAGCTCTCCCGCCGCGATGCGGTCGATCTTGCCCTCGGTGAACGACAGGTAGCCGTAGCCGGCGAATACGAGCACCGCCATGAACCCAAGGACACCGAGCAGGAACTTCTGCGCGCGGTTCCACCGTCGCTTCGGCGGTGCAGGATCGTTGGATCCGCTCGCTTGAACGCGCGGAATCTCAGGAAATGTTTCGGTGACAGAGGACATGGTCCCGAAAGCGTATATACCGAAGGTGAGTACCGCGTGAGAAATGGCGCACCGGTTCAGCCCTCTTTTGTCTTTTGTCTTTCGTCCTTTGTCTACTCTTCCCACATGCCCAAGAAGATCCACTCCCAGGAAGTAACCATCGGTCCGGCACGTGCGGGTGCTCGCGCCATGTTGCGAGCCGTTGGCCTGAGCGAAGATGATTTCGCCCGCTCCCAGATCGGCCTCGTGTCGGCGGGCAACGAGGTCACGCCGTGCAACGTCACGGGGCCGAAACTGACCGGGTTTGCCAAGATCGGAGTACGCAAGGCCGGTGCGGTCGGCCTCGAGTTCGCAACGATCGCCGTCTCCGATGGCATTGCGATGGGTCACGAAGGTATGAGGGCCTCACTTGTTTCCAGAGAGGTGATCGCAGACTCCGTGGAGTTGGTGATGCACGCGGAACGCTTCGACGGAATGGTCTCCGTTGCCGGCTGTGACAAGTCGCTACCCGGCATGCTGATGGCTGCCGCGCGACACAACCTGCCGTCCGTGTTCCTGTACGGAGGCGCATCCCTACCGGGCAACATCGATGGCAAGGACATCTCCATCGTTGACGTTTTCGAAGGGATCGGCGCACACAGCGAGGGAACGATCGACGACGATCAGCTCCTGCGCATCGAGCAGAACGCCTGCCCGGGGGTGGGGTCATGTGCAGGGATGTTCACAGCGAACACGATGGCTTCGGTCGGGGAAGCGATCGGGATGTCCCTCCCCGGCTCTGCCTCGGTACCCGCTATCGACAGCCGTCTCGAGGACTATGCACGCAAGTCAGGGGAAGCGGTTGTGGCTCTTCTCGAGGCGGACATCCGCCCTCGTGACATCATGACACGCGAGGCGTTTGAGAACGCGATCACGACGGTCATGGCGCTTGGAGGATCAACCAACGCGGTGCTACATCTCCTGGCCATCGCCAACGAGGCTGAGGTTGACCTGACGCTTGAGGACTTCGACGAGATCTCCCGAAGGACGCCACATCTCGGCGACATGAAGCCGTTCGGCAAGTACCACATGGTCGATCTTGACCGAATCGGAGGCATCCCTGTCGTACTCAAGGCGTTGCTCGATGCCGGATACCTCCACGGTGATGTCATGACCGTGACGGGCAAGACCATGGCGGAGAACCTCGCGGACGTGGTCGTGCCAACCGACCAGGATGTCGTGCTTCCCGTGGATGAACCGTTGGCGAAAGAGGGAGGCATTGCGATCCTGCGCGGCTCGCTGGCGCCCGAAGGTGCAGTCGTGAAGATCGCAGGGATTGAACTCGTCATATTCGAAGGTACCGCCAAGGTGTTCGACGACGAGCAGCACGCACTCGAAGCGCTCTGGAACCATGAACTCGTGCCGAACGATGTGGTGATCATCCGCTACGAGGGGCCGAAGGGCGGTCCAGGTATGCGCGAGATGCTGGCCATCACTGCAGCCATCAAGGGTGCCGGTCTCGGCAAGGACGTGCTGCTCATCACTGATGGCCGATTCTCCGGCGGCACTACTGGCATGTGCATCGGTCACGTTGCTCCCGAAGCTGCCAATGGCGGACCCATCGGTCTGATCAAGACGGGGGATCGCATCAGGGTCGACATCCCGAATCGTCTGATCGAGGTGCTCGTGGATGAGGCAGAACTCAACAGTCGTGCGAAGACATGGCAGCCCATCGCCCCTCGCTACACCAAGGGAGCGCTCGCCAAGTACGCCAAGCTCGTCGGCTCAGCCGAGAGCGGAGCAGTCCTCAGCTGAATACGTACTACGTACGACGTCGTACGTAGTACGTTCCTTCCCATGCATCTATCCATTGAATACTGCGCAGCCTGAGGCTATACCGACCGTGCCGTGAGCATGGTTCAGGCAATCCTCGGCAAGTACGAGCATTACATCGGTGATATCACCCTGATCCCCTCCAAAGGTGGGGTCTTCGAGGTCATTGCTGGCGACGACCTGGTCTTCTCGAAAAGGGAACTTGGTCGCCATGCCACGATCGAAGAGGTCATGGACTCCCTCGATGTTGTCATCGGGCCGATACCCAACACCGGCAACTGACCAGTCAGGTATCTGTAGTCGAGCGATATCGTTCAGTCGTGCCTACCGGATACTCGAACACCGTTCTCGTCTCTGACCTCCTTGAAAAGGACGGTCCTCATGTCCGCGTTGCAGAGGATTTCCTGTCAGCGCGTTGTACCGGCTGCGGCACTGAACTCACGCACGACCCTCGATACGGCGAGTGGGGCGCATACTGCCCGAACTGCTGGGCCGAAACACAGAACCGTACGGCCTAGTCGTCAGGGCGCTCAGTCAGGCCAGACCGACAGCGTTCGGTCGACTTCCACCGAGACACCGTCGACATAGGTGTCGAGCACTCGTGCCTCTCGGATCTCGCTGGATGTAGCCGTCGACGGGTCGGTATCGATGACCACGAAGTCGGCGGGGCTCCCGATCGTCAGGGGTTCTGGTTCCCTCAGCGACGCGGCAGCACCCGAGGTGAAAAGCGCCAACGCCTGTATCCCCGTGAGCTGCTCGATCTCGCCAACGCCGTAGCGGTCCATGGCGGCAGCCATTCCCCACAAGGGCTGGGGTGGCTCGACGGGACAGTCAGATGATCCAGCGAGGGGCACGTCCGCATCGAGTAAAGATTTCAGCGGGTACAACCAAGGCGTCCTATCAGCGCCAACGCGCTTCGCAACCCACTCGAATTCCGAGGCAAGGAACGCTGGTTGGACCGCTGCGGTCACACCGAGGTCAGCGAACCGTGCGGTCTGTTCGGGGCTGATGACAGAGACGTGTTCCATGCGGAGGTCCCTGGGCTCTGCGCCATCGTCGATGAGTTCCTCGAAGATATCGAGCACTCCGTCAACTGCGCGATCGCCGATTGCGTGGATGGCGACCATGCCTCCGATTTTGATGCTCTTGCGTGCAACCGCCGTGTCGACAGATGTCAGTCGGAGTGTTCCGCGCGTGTCGACGTCGGAGAAGGGAGCATGCATGGCTGCGGTGTGCCCTCCGAGGCTTCCATCAGCAAATCTCTTGATTCCCAGCCACTGCAATCGGGGGCCTGAGTCGGCGAGCATCTCGGCGGCGCACTCGACCTGCTCGGCAGTATCCGTGATCACGAATCCGTGGACCTTTATGGGAAGCCGTCCAGAGACGCGCTGCCACAGCTCGAGCTCGGCACGGAGTTGCTCGAAAGGTCGCTCGCCGTATCCGATAATCGCTCCGATGGATGTGATGCCGACGCCGGCAAGCTTCTTGAGCGCTGATAGCAGGGCTTCCTCGCTGAGTTCGCCACCTCGTGCCAGGGCTGACGACACCAATCCGGCTGCGGTCTCGCGCAGTACCCCGGTCGGAGTCCCGCTTCTGTCGCGATCGATCGAGCCCCCGACAGGGTCCGGGGTGTCAGCCGTTATCCCCGAGGCCTCGAGTGCTGCAGAGTTGGCTACGGCGACGTGTCCGCAGTAGCGGTAGATGACCACTGGTCGGTCCGCTGCGACTCCATCGAGGTCGATCCTGGTCGGCAACCGCCGCTCAGAGAGGGTCTCGTCGTCGAGCCTGGTCGCGACAACGGGTTGGCCCTCGCCGAGCGTCGCGGCGAATTCTCGGAGGCGTCGTTGCAGGTCCGCGATGTCGGTTGCCTGTTTCAGGGAGCACCCATCGAGGAGCGCCGCGTAGGGAACAGGATGCATGTGTGCATCGCGAAGTCCGGGGATGATGGTCGCTCCGGGGTAGCTCTCCTCCACGGCCCCGGTGGCATCGAGTTCGGATCTGTCGCCAATCGCGATGATCTTCCCATCCTCGATCAGGAGGGCATCACCGATGATTCCTTCCCCGGTTACGACCGAACGCGCGGTGATAATTCTCTTCACGGTTCGATCAGTTCGAGGGGCATCCACGATTCGACGATGGTGCGTAGATCGTTGTGCAAGCGACCGTTCGTCGCCACGACGAGTCCCATCATGGGTGTCGACTCGCGCCCGAGCGGATCGGTGACGATCCCACCCGCCTCTCTCACAAGGATCTCTCCCGCTGCCCCGTCCCATGGAGCGATGCCGAGTTCCCAGTATGCGTCGAACCTGCCTGCTGCGACCCATGCAAGGTCGAGCGCTGCCGATCCGAGTCTTCTGATGCCGTTCACGTGACGAAGAACCTCTCGCAACACAACCGCGAGCTCGTCTGCCTTCACGTCGTGGTCGTAGGGGAATCCGGTCGTGACCACGGCCCTCTCGAGGGTGCTCGTTTCCGACACGCTGATCGTGTGGCCATTGAGCTTGGCCCCTCCTCCAGAGACGGCAGTGAACATCTCGTCGCGCAGCGGATCGTAGACGACACCGACCAGACCCTTGTCTCCCTCGTAGAGGGCAATCGATACGGACACCTGCGGAATTCCGTGAACGAAGTTGACGGTTCCATCGAGCGGGTCGACGATCCAGTGGCGCCCGTCGTGACGAGTACCACCGCTCTCCTCTGCCATCACCTCGTCGAGTGGCAGGTGCTTGTTGATGATCGCCAGCACCGCTGCTTCTGATGCGTGATCAACCGCTGTGACTGGA
>CBETWC010000137.1:0-5634 GCA_965539925.1 uncultured bacterium | reverse complement strand
TGAACAGCGACTTCGTCGCTCTTCCGTCCTCCCTGAAGGGAGGACAATCTGATGCGGCGCCGACGCGCTCGCCAGCGAGATTCCGGCCTACGGCGCCTGCACTGGCTCGGAGAAGGTTTCGGTCACGTTGCCGCTCAGGGCGTCAACCATGACAAGAGCCTGATGCTGCGGCGTCGTGCCAGATTCGAACACGAGAACTTGCCATACGGGCCTTGCTGTGAGGCCAACGAAACCGAGCGTCGCGGAGGCGTGTCCGACAGGGAACGGTGCCTCTTCTGACGCGATCTCGATCGCACGCATGTCCCGTACTGCCAGGGGCCTCCCCGCTACCACGTGATACACAGCGATTGCCAACAGCGGAAGGACTGCGGTCAGCCACATCGCACTGACGTTTGTGACGAGAACGATGCCTGCTGCCACGACCGCGGCGACGAGGTACACCAAAGCTGCCACGCGACGGTCCGCCGTATCGATCACGCGGTTCGGGAGGAGGTCTTCAGGCTCGTCGGTCACCGCTCATCCAGACTCTTGCAACGCGCTTGCAACCGTGGCGACATCGAGCGACTCGTCTCCGCGCCGACGGTGCCAGCGATCCCACAGCACGAGCATGCTGGGAAGCAACGCAACGGCGGCCATGAGCGCGAGGAAGATCGTATAGGCCAGCACGAATCCGAATTGCCTGAACGGGATGGTGGTTGACAGCATCAACACACCGAATCCAGCCATGGTCGTGAGAGCGGAACCTCCAAGTGCACCGCCCGTGTGGACGAGTGTGTGCTCGATGGCAACATTCTCATCCTTCTGTACAAGGCGTTCCTCCAGGTACCGGTGAGTCACGTGGATCATGTACGGGATACCAATACCAATGCCGATTGCCGACACCATCGACGTGACCGGACCGAAAGCGATGCCTGCCATGGCCATGGCACCGAAGACCCAGATGACGACCATGGCGACGGGGATCGTCGTGACCACGCCCAACATTGGTCTGCGTGACTCGAACCAGAAATTGATGACCAGGAGGAGCAGAGCGGCGAGCAACGTGAGTCCGAGCGACGACAACTGCGAGTCTCGCAACGTGGTGACGATCAGGTCGCTGATGATGAAACTCGATGTAGCGATGGCTAAAATACCAGCTTCCCTGACCGGCTCGTAGGCTGCGTTCAACGCATCGGCAAGGTCCCCAGCTTCGCTCTCGCCCGCTGTTGTGTTGTAGTTGAACAGGGCAGCGTCGTAGCCACCACCAGCGCCCTGTGAGAGCACACCGACCATGAGCTCCGGATGGTTCTGGTAAGCGATGTCATAGAGCGGTGCCACATCTGCATCTGCAGGGAACTTCCGCGTCTGATCGAGACCTGCCTGGATCGCTACGCCGAGGACTTCCGGATCGTAGGCCTCCCCATTCGGATTGAGTAGCTGGAATATGACATTCACGAACGAGTTTCCGGTTGCAAACCTGGATCCGTCCTCCAACTCGATCGACGACACCTGGTCGAGTGTCGCTGCGGCCGTGTTCGAGTCGACCATGGTGTTCCACGCGCTGCCGGACGTCACATCTCCCTGAACCACAACCGAGGTGGTCTCAGGGAAGTTGAAGTTGTCGTCAATTGTCACTGCAGTCGCGCGAATCGGCGACGTGGTTGGCACGAAATCAAGGAAAGAGAACTGGGTCGACAGGCCGGTCATTGCCACACCGGCAATCGAAGTACCGACGATCGACGCGATCACCGTTGCGACGGCCAGTTTCTTGGGGAGGATTGCCAAACGACCGATGAGATTCGGGATCAACCTCGACTCTCCTGCCTCCAAGCCATCGGTATCGAGCCGCTCACCCTTCTCCGCTCGACGGTCGAGGATCTCGCGAATCGCAGGCACGAACGTGAGCATCAGAAGGAACGAGACAGAAATACCGATCGCAGCTTGCACTCCGAATTCGGCGATTGCGGGGATGTCGTTCGTGATATTGGTCAGGAATCCGACCGCCGTTGTCAGCGTTGCGAGCACGAGCGCGATACCAACCGTGCGGATGGCGATGCTGATGGACTCGTCCACCGACCGGCCAGCGAACAGCTCCTGCCGGTATCGCGTCGTCATGTGGATCGAGTAGTCGACGCCGAGACCGATGAGGAGGATCGGCAGGATCTGGGTCATCTGCGACTGGTCCTCATAGAGCAGATACCCGAAACCGTTGACCCACTGGATCGCGAATCCGATGGTCAGGAACGTGAGGAGGGTGTCGGCCGCTGTCCGACGAAGCTTCCGGCTGCCAACCGTCCACAGAACGAACGCGGCGAGGTAGAGGATGCCTGCTGCCTTCAAGATCGGACCGATCTCTGCCTCACCCCATGATGCAGGGAACACCTCAGGGAATACGAGTCCGAGGCTCGGGGCGATGGCAATGAGAACGCCACCCACCATCGACGCCACACCCACGTAGAACAGGCCTCGATCTCTGTTCGTCGACGGCTTGACGACGAACACGATCGCGAGCACAAGGAGGATGATCAAACCGGCGGCGGCGAACATCCGCAGGATCTCAGCTTCGAAATCCCCGCCAGAAGCGAAGATCAACTCTTGACTGAACGCGTCGTTCGTGATCGATTCAGGCGTGGGCGCAACCGCGACGGCGCCCGCAACAAGCTCGGCCCGCCTGGCTGACTCGTCGAAGTTCTCGGCGTCAGATTCGTAGGTGATTGCCGTGAGCCCATACGTGGCGGTGCCGGATTCAATGTCTGCGTCCGTCGAAAGAAGGGCCACGAGGAAACTCTGGAATTCGGGAGGAACCGACTGCATGCCCATCGTGTAGAGGGCTTTGACCTCGGCGTCCGATGTCGGCATCGGAGCTCCGGCCTCCATGGCGAACTGCACTGGGGCCAGATAGGAAAGCACGGCAGACGATCCGTTGGAATCGATGAGATACGCTGAAGCTTCGCTTGCCCTGACGGTCTCATCGAGTGCCATCGTGCCTTGGAGACCTGCAAGCGTTATCACATCACCCGTCGTGCTCGAGGTGAGGACCTGCAACCGTGAAGCCGTTGATCCGAACTGTTCACCGATCTGACCCGCAGCGATCAGCTCGGGCGCGTCAGGAGCGAAGGCCTCGTTCTGATCTTCGGCTGGTAGGTACTGCGATGCGAAGCTGCCGAGACCAAAGGTGATCACGAGCGTGACGACTATCACAGCCCATGGTGCCTTCCGCACACCAATGGCCAGAACGTTGACAAGTGACTTCAAAAGGGGACTCCGATCTCACGTCAGAATGACGTAGCGCAGGCGCAAGACTACAGACGTTGCGAGCCGTTCCCTGCGCTATCTCGGTTCCGCGACGATGGTGTTGATTCGTTGCGCTGCATCGGCAATCGGCACGCCGCGTTCCTCTGAATCTTCTCCACGCAGACGCATGCCAACAGTGCCGTTCTCGACATCGTTGTCGCCCACAACGAGCACGACAGGGTGCTTCTGCGTGATGGCTGTGCGGATCTTCTCGCCGACCGTGTCATCAGCCGTGTTCACTTCAACGCGGACGCCCTGTTCGCCGAGCGTATCGGCAACAGATTGGGCGTACTCATTGTGTCTGTCCGCGACCGGAACAACCGTTACCTGTACCGGTGACAGCCACGCAGGGAACGCCCCTGCGTAATGCTCTGTGAGGATACCGATGAAGCGTTCCACGGAACCCAGGAGAGCACGATGGATCATCACCGGGCGCTCCCTCGTGTTCTCATTGGATGCGTATTCCAAGCCGAAGTTCTCGGGTTGGGCGAAGTCCACCTGGATCGTCGAGAGCTGCCAACGTCTCCCGATCGCATCCTTGATGTGGATGTCGATCTTCGGTCCGTAGAACGCTCCCTCACCCGGAGCAAGCTGATAGGGAAGATCAGCCTTGTCCAGCGCAGCCGCCAGATACTCCTCGGCCTTGACCCAGAGGTCGGGATCGCCTACGGCCTTTTCAGGTTTCGTGGACAGATCAGCTTCGAACTCCTCGAATCCAAAATCACGCAGGACCATGACCACGAAATCGAGGAGACTCTGCAGTTCTTCGGCTAGTTGGGCTTCTGTCGTGAAGATGTGGCTGTCATCCTGGGTCATGCCTCGCACGCGCAGGAGACCGTGGAGCACGCCGGACATCTCGTATCGGTAGACGGTACCAAGCTCGAACAAGCGCAGCGGCAGCTCCCTGTACGACCTGCTCCTGCTCTTGAATATCAGGATGTGGAACGGACAGTTCATCGGTTTCACGAAGTACTCCTGGCCTGGGCGGCCTTCACCGCCGTCAAGCACCATCGCCGGGAACATGCCCTCCCGGTAGAAGTGGAGGTGACCTGATGTCTCCCACAAACCCGCCTTCGCAACGTGTGGTGTCACGACATATTCGTAGCCAAAGGCAGCATGGGTGCGGCGTGAGTAATCCTCGACCGTCCGGCGCAGGATGCCTCCCTTGGGATGCCAGACCGCAAGTCCACTTCCCAATTCTGAAGGGAACGAGAAGAGATCAAGCTCTGCGCCAAGCTTGCGATGGTCCCGCTTCGCTGCCTCCTCGAGACGCATCTGGTACGAGTCGAGGGCCTTCTTCGACTCCCAAGCCGTCCCGTAGATTCTCTGCAACTGGGTCTTGGTCTCGTCTCCTCGCCAGTAGGCGCCAGCCGACCGGGTCAACTTGTAGGCCTTCAGCCGACCAGTGGAAGGAAGGTGGGGTCCCCTGCAGAGGTCCAGGAAATGATCGTTGCGGTAGGTGCTCACGAAGTGACTGTCGACGCCTTCATCTGATTCGACGCCAGAGATGATCTCGCGCTTGAAGGGTTGATCGGCGAATGCCTCGAGGGCATCTTCAATGCTCAACTCCCCTCGATCGAAGGACTGATCCGCTGCAACGATCTCGCCCATGCGAGCCTCGATACGATCGAGATCCTCAGGTGTGAACGGTTCCTCGACCTCGAAGTCGTAGTAGAAGCCGTCTTCGATCGGTGGTCCGATGGCGAACTTGGCATCAGGAAAGAGGCCAAGCACTGCTTGGGCCATGATGTGGGCTGCAGAGTGCCTGATGACGTGCCGCCCACCCTCGGTGTTGTCCGTCACGATCGAAACGGCAGCATCGTTCTCGATCGACCGATGGAGGTCGAACATCACTCCGTCAACGGTGACAGCTACCGCTGCCTTTGCCAACCGCGAGCCAATGTCAGAGGCTATGTCATAGCCTGTGGTCCCATCCTGGTATTCCCGTTCGGAACCGTCGGGAAGGGTGATGTTGATGGGCATTGTCTTGCTTCCTGTTCGATGAGGCCGTAAGCGTACCTCTGATGTTCGGCGTGGATGACACACGACCTGCAAGAATACTCACTCCGAAGGAGGGGTCATCCTGGATCCACAAACGCTTGCCCGCAGACTCGCAGCTGGCGGCACTATTCAGGAACTCACGTCACCGTCGTCCCACATGGGTGCCAACCAGGTGTTCAGGATCTGGAGCGAGACAGACAGCATCGTGCTCAAGGTGTATGGATCAGACGCCAGGCAACGCAGGGAACGGCATGCCTTGCACGCCCTCTCCGACTGGAACCGCATTCCTGAGATCCTCGATTCTGGTTCCACCGGTGGCTTGCATTGGGTTGTGTTCGCAGATGCCGGCAAGTGGAACCT
>CBETWC010000136.1:0-5642 GCA_965539925.1 uncultured bacterium | reverse complement strand
CGTCCTCCGGATGGAGAACCTTGTTGTCGAGCGTCTTGGCCGTGTACAGGTACAGAGCACGCAGCCCCTCGGCGTATGCCTTCTGGAGCATCAGCATGCGACGGACGTCCGGGTGACGGAGAATCTCGACGCGAGGTGCGCTCTTGTTCATCATCTGGGCAAGGTCAGCTGACTGGATCCGCTCCTTTGCGTACTCGAGTGCATTGAGATAGCCGGTCGACAGCGTCCCTGCGGACTTGACGCCAATCATCATCCGTGCATCTTCGATGACCTTGAACATCTGACGGATTCCGTGGTGGCTGTCACCAACGAGGTAGCCGACGCACGGTTCATCCATACCCATCGTCAGCTCACACGTCGTGGATCCCCTGATGCCCATCTTGTGCTCGAGATTCGTGGTGTAGATGCCGTTGCGCTCACCAATGGAGCCATCGTCGTTGACGTGGAACTTCGGCACGATGAACATCGAGAGGCCCTTGGTCCCGGGTTCCCCACCCTCACGGCGGGCAAGGACGAGATGGATGATGTTCTCGAAGTAGTCGTTCTCGCCGGAGGTGATGAACCGCTTGACGCCTTCGAGGTGATAGGCATCGCCAGCCACATGAACCGCCTTGGAGGTTCCCGCACCGACGTCTGAGCCTGCGTCTGCCTCGGTGAGAACCATGGTGCCACCCCATCGATTCTCGACCATGGGGATGGCCCACTTCTCCATCTGGTCCTGGCTGCCTTCGGCCGCTATCACGGCAGCCATCAGCCCACCGGATGCAAAGAGGAATGTTGATGCATTCGCACCGATGAACATCTCACTGGTGGCCCATCGAAGGGTGTCCGGGGCACCGAATCCGCCGAGGTTCTCGTCGAGGCCGAGCATGTGCCATCCACCGTCGTACATTGCATCGAGGCTCGCCTTGACACTGTCGGGAAGCTTCACCTCGCCGTCAACGAGTTCGAGCGGAATGCGGTCAGCATCGACGAAGCTCTCTGCGAACTCCTCCGTTGCAAGACGATCAACCTCGCGCAGGGCGTCCCTGGCGGTGTCCTCATCGAACGCTCCGAACGGCTCCTTGCCGTAGTAGTCGCCTGCTTTGAGGAACTCAAAGAGGTTGAACTCGATATCTCTGCGGTTGCTCTTGTAATGACTCATGGTTGTACCTCATCCTCCACCAACGCTATCTGATGAAGCCGAGCGCCAGCTCTGCCGACTTCCCGACACAATTTGAGTATACACTCCAAGTTTGAGTGACCGACCATATTTGAGTGGATGCTCAACATTTTGAAGTACGATGCCCATGACGAAGGGACCCCGTGGCTCGCTACCAGGTAGGGATACAGACCGAAGCCAAGATCATCGAGGCGACGCGTGGCCTACTCGCCGAGGGTGGCATGGAAGCAGTCACACTCAAGACGATCTGCGACCGGGCCGAAGTGCGGTCCGGGAGCTTCTACAACCTGTTCGATTCCAAGGAAGACCTGATCATCCGCGTAGTCAGGGAGTCGATAGAGGCAGTCGATCCCGACCCGGACCACGTTGGCATCGATACGGTCGGAGACCTCGTTGACGCCTACATCCGGTTCTTCGTGGAGGAACCAGACATGGCAAGGGTCTATGTGATGGCGGCCCTTGCGGGCGAGTCCTCATCCAACGGTGCCCGCCGTCGGTTCCTCCGGCATCACGAGCGTCGCGTCGAGCGCTTCGGCGAAGCAATGAGTCGAAACAACCCCGCCCTTACACCAGAGGACGCAGCGCTTCAGGCCGAACTGCTCCTCGGCGCACTCGACGGCCTCGCCTTCCGATGGACGCTAGACCGGAACTTCGACTTCCCCAAACACGCTCTCCTCGCCGCCGAACAACTGGGCTAGAGAGAGTCAAGAATCGAGAATCAAGACCGTTCGCTTCGCTCGCTGCAAGAGCAACCGGAATCCCGTCTTGATTCTTGACTCTTGATTCTTGGCTCTTGCTTCCTCAGTACGGCAATCCGATGGCCTCGCAGAGGAAGCGATTGAGATCGCTCCCGACTTTGAACCGCTTCGCTAGTTCGGCATCAAAGTCGGCTGATGTCACATCCTTCTGGGACAGCTTCGAACCGGCGATGAACGTCTTCAACCGGAGGTCGTCAGCGAAGGGAAACTCGGGATCGAACTCTCTGGGTACTCGCTTGAGATGGGCATCGTCGTCGTCCGACATCATGTCCCACACGTTCGCGAACCGTTTGTACTTCGCTGCTTTCTTCCAATCTGCTGGATGTTCGTAGATGTGTTCCCTGATCTGACGAGCAACTTTGGTTTCCGGCCGCCACATCCCGATCCCGGCAAAGCAGCCGCCCGGCTCGAGATGTATGTAGAAGCCAGGGGCATGCACGTCCTTGCCCTGTTCATGGCGGAACTGGATTCCCACATTCGTCTTGTAGGGCGTCTTGTCCTTGGAGAAGCGTGCATCGCGATACGGACGCATGAGCGAACCACCGTTGGTTCTCGTATCGGCGATGAAGTGTTCCGAGATCGCTTGGATCCGCGGACCAAAATCCTCGATGAAAGCCTTCGCCGGTTCGCGGATCGTCTCGATGTACCGTTCCTTGTTCTGCTCCCACCAAGCCTTCTCGTTGTTGTCGGCAAGCTCTCTCAGGAACGAGAACACCTTGGGGCTGAAGTACGACTGTGCCATTGATTCCTTCCTTCCTCCCCAACCATATTCGGTCACTGGGACAGATTCCAGAGGTCTGACAGGAACGTGGCACAGCACGCCTACGCTGTTCCACGGAGGTGTTGCTTTGGAATACGCGTTGCAGATCGCTGGGCCGTATCAGCACATCCTCGATGCCGCGTCTTTCGCAGTGGAGCGGAAACTTGTAGCCCTTGCACTCCCCGACCACTACCTGCTGGCCCTTGATGAAGAGAAAGCGAAGACATCGCCGGCACCGGATGCCTTCATCCAACTCGGCGGCCTTGCTCGCGAAACGACAGATCTCGAACTCGTCATGCTCGTATCCCCCATCACCTTCAGGCACCCGGCAGTTCTCGCGAAGATGGCCGTGACGCTCAACAGGATGTCAGGGGGACGATTCACGCTTGGTGTCGGCACCGGGTGGATGGACCGTGAACACGAAGTGTTCGGGTTCGAGTATCCAGCCATGTCCGAGCGGTTCGACCGACTCGAGGAAGCCCTTGGATACCTGTCCGCTGCATTCGACCAGGAGCATCCGGGCTTCGAGGGAGAGCACTATCGGCTCGAGTCCTTCCCACTCTCGCCTGCACCCATTGGGAAGCTCCCTCTGCTCGTCGGTGGCACGGGCAGACACAAGACACCCCGGCTCGCTGGACTGTTCGCTGATGAGTTCAACATCTATCCGGGACCCAACATGGCTGAGCGAGTCAAGAGCTTCCGCGACGCAGCGGTTGAAGCCGGAAGGGACCCGGACGAGATCCGGCTGTCGTCGAGCGGTCAGGTCATCGCTGCTGAGACCGTGGACGAGTTCGAAGAGATGATGAACAAGGACGCTTCGGAGGCAGGGATCAGTCGCGAGAAGCTCGAGGCTCACTACGAGAAGCGCCAGACACCAAGGGGAACCTACGAGCAGGTGAACGAACAGCTCGCCGGATTCGAGGATCTCGGCGTGTCCCGGTTCTACTTCCAGGGTGTCTTCACGCCATCAGACACGGGGAAGCTCCTCGACGGATTGGGAGTTACCTGAGAATGGAACGGTACACAGTCGATCTCGGCGGACCGGTGAGCATCCTCGACTATGGGGGCGAGGGACCACTGATCGTCTTTGTCCATGGCCTTGAGGGCTCGGCCTACAACTGGGCCTTGATCGCACCGAAGCTCGCCAGCACCCACAGGGTGATCGCGCCAGACCTCTCCGGTTTCGGGTTCACCCCACCGCTCGAGGGTGGTTCGAACGTGGAACGCAATGCCGAACTCGTCAAGGACGTGATCGATCACTTCGGAGGCGACGCGATGCTGATCGGCAACTCGATGGGAGGCCTCATCGCCATCCTCGTGTCCGAGCTGTATCCCGACCGGGTGAACTCGTTGGTGCTCATCGATCCCGCAGCTCCCGTGTTCTCATGGACGACGATCAACTTCCACGCCGCAGCGCGGCTCTCCGTACCTCTGATCCCGTGGCTCGGCAGCAAGCTCATCGAAACGTTCCGGAGCCAGATCAGCGTCGACGAAGGAGTCGTCGAAGCACTCGAGTTCGTAGCAGCGCATCCCGAATCGCTCGTCTCCGAGGTGTGGGAGCACGCCACCGAGATCGCTTCGCTGCGAAGAAGGCAGAAGTGGGCGACAGATGCTCTTGTCGAGGCCATGAACTCCATTGCCCCGTATGTGGTGAAGAAGGGGAAGTTCGCGGAACTCATCCACAGGGTGACCCAACCGACGCTGCTCGTTCACGGCGCTGAGGACCAACTCGTGCACGTACCAGCCGCTCGATGGATCGGACGACAGCGCCCCGATTGGACCGTTGTGCTCTTCAAGGATGTCGGTCACGTCCCGATGCTCGAAGTCCCCGATCGCCTCCTCGAGGTCATCGATACATGGGAAGCAGCCACCTTCGCACGGGGCGGGGCAACAGCCGGCTGAGCGATCTACTCGGCAGCTGCCTTCCAGGCGTCCCTGATCTTGACCT
Source organism: uncultured bacterium (assembly GCA_965539925.1). Classification (GTDB taxonomy): domain Bacteria; phylum Actinomycetota; class Acidimicrobiia; order Spongiisociales; family UBA5794; genus B3-G11. Next base: position 1,014 of record CBETWC010000136.1, on the reverse strand, counting down.
TCGTACCGGTGCGCAACAGCGCACCGCGGTACACCCGGGACCCGATCCAGACGAGCGCAATGGCTCCAACGATCGAGCCGACAACAGCCACGACGACCTCCCATAGCGCCGCTGTACCCGCTGCAACGCGCACGGGCATCACAAAGGGTGCCCACATCGGCATGAGTGACCCGATCCTCGGGATCAGGCCATCGGGGTTCTCAGCTGCTGCGATCGCAAGCACGTACCCGGGCAGGATCAGCACGATTGGGAGCATGAGGGCACCCTGGAGGTCTTCCTGACGCGAAACCGTTGAACCGACAGCTGCATAGAGGAAGGCGTAGAACGTGTACCCAAGGATGAACCAGAAGAATACGCTGGCGATGATCGGAAGACCGATCCCTGCCACGTCGATGTCCGTCAGGTCGGCCAACTGTGCCGACGCGTATGCCGCCCCGCCGAGAATCGTCAACTGAAGCAGGCCGAGCAGACCGATACCCGCGACCTTTCCGACCAGGACCTGCCATGAACGTACGCGAGACAGGACCACCTCAACGACCCTGTTCTGCTTCTCCTCAACGGTTCCCATTGCAACGAACTGGCCAAACATGATGATGGAGGCGTAGAGGACGATCGCACCGATGAACGCCGCTCCAAGTCGCGCTTCATCCTCGACCTCACGGGCCTCGATGACCTGGACATTGAGAGGACCAGGGTTCTCCAAGATCGCGATCTCAGCTTCGGACAAGCCGAGCTCGTTGAGTGCTGCCCTGGTGACCACGGCGTCGACGGAGCGCTGGATAATCGCCATCAGTCTGCTCGAGAGGTCGTCGTAGAACATGACCTCTTCACTGTCGATGAGCACAGCAGCGGCCTCACCCTCCTCGAGCGCGGTTTCGGAGGCAGATCGCGACTCGTACCTGTCGATCTCGATTTCGACGCCGAAGAGATCGCCCTGAGCAATCAGCTCCTGTTCCAGGCCGTCGGGCTCGATGCCGCTCAATCCAATCGTGGTTGGTTCCGGTTCATCCCCGG
>CBETWC010000135.1:0-5644 GCA_965539925.1 uncultured bacterium | reverse complement strand
GAGGACCTTTCGGGTCTGTTCGATGGTCACGAAGCTGCGCAGAACCGTGACGATGAAGATGATCCCGATGAGCAGCAGCAGGATCTTGGTCGTGTCGTACACGAAGAAGTGGATCGATGCCCCCAGGCGGCTCTCGGCGTCGAGGCCGACGACGTCGTAGACGATGAGATCCCAGAACGTCCCGTTGAGGGCGTACCCGACTGTCCATGCGAACCCTGCGGCGATGACCGTGCCCCAGAGTCGGTTTGGTTTCAGGCGGTGATCCGAAGATGGAGCGGCTGTCGTCATGGCTTCAGCCCTTCGGGCAGGGCGTCGGCGATCCGTTCACGGGCATCAGCAGTCAGTGCGTAGTCAACCCACCGTCCCCGCTTCGTGCCGATGATCAGCCCTGCGTCACGCAGCACCTTCAGGTGGTAGGACAGGAGGTTCGGTGCCAGCTCGAGATGCTCCTGGAAGTGGCAGTTGCAGCGGATCTTGGGGGACAGCATCTCGAGGATCTCGAGCCTTGTGGGATCGGCGATTGCCTTCAGCACGTCAGCGCGGAGGGCCAGGTTCGACGTATCAAGATTTGTTGAAGTGTTCACCCTTCGATCGAACCGCTACTCGAAAAGATATGTCAAGATCGGTTGAAGTGTTGAGACGAGTCCGATGGGATGCAGAGGGGATGCGGCGAGCCCTCAATCCACCGGTGCCCATCCCTTGTCCCCGAGGGGAGAGGGATGGGCACCGTCTACCCGGGTATGCCTCAGACGGGGAGGGCTTCCTTGGCAACCACAGGATCGATGTCCACGTCTCCGACCTTCGCCGGTGTGACGAGCACGAGCAGGCTCGGCAGGACGAGGAGTGCAACGGCGAGTGACAGGGCGATCATCACTGCGGTGAGAACACCGAAGGTCGCGAAGATCGGGGTGGGCGCCAACGCCATCACCAGGAACCCGAGGACGGAGGTGAGTGCTGAGAGCACCAGTGCGCCTCCGGTCCCGGTGCCTGCTCTCCTTGCGGCGTCGAGCGGTCTTCCGTCGGCCTCCATCTCCTCACGGAACCGTGCCGTGAAGTGTGTCGAGAAGTCGATCCCGACACCGACAGCGATCGCTGCGATCGTCGCCGTCACGACGTTGACCGTGTAGCCGAACGTTGCCATGAAGGCGTAGATGCCGATCACAACGAGTCCGATTGGCAGCACGGACACAAACGCGTACCGGCGGGAACGCAGCATCACCGATGCGATGATCAGCGCAAGGATGAGCGCCAGAGGCAGCGACACGATCATCGACCGCGTGAAGGCGTTCATGCCGTGGTACTGCGCGAGGACGTCACCGGTGACCCGGGCGCTCACACCTTCGGCATCGGCTTCGAGCCCGGCAGCAGTGGTGTTGAGCACTTCTTCGACGGGTTCGATGATCTCTCCATCCGTGAAGCTTCCGACCTGGATGTTGATCGCCGTTGCCTGGTCGGCGCCACGGTCGACAAACAGCCACGAGAGCTCCTTCGCGGGGATGGCGATCTCACCGTCGGGTGTCTGCACACCGTTGGTGGTGATGTGCCGGTAGATGGCTGCAATGGCCGCCTTGGAATCCGGCAGTCCGTCGCCGTCGGCGTCGGTGAGTTCCGGACCTGAGGCAGCGATCTCGGCAGCGGCCGGGGACGCCATCGTCATGCGGACGAGATCTGCAGCGTGTGGCCGCACGAGTAGGTCACCCTTCGGGTCCCTTCCGAACTCAGCATTGCTGGCGTCGATCCGGTCGACGGCATCGTCGATGGCGACAAGGTTCGCGGGGTCCGTGAGATCGCCCTCGATGAAGATGAGGGAAGAGCCCTCGCCACTCGATGGGAAGTGGGTTGTCACCCGCTCGATGGACTGGACGAAGTCCGTGTCCGTGGACAGGAAATCCTCGATCTCGAACCCGGATTGTACGTTGCTGGCCTGGGCGAGACCGAGCACGGTGAGCAGGATGACGACCGGTACGGTGATCACCCGGTGCTTAGCCAAGAAGTGCACGGTCCTGCCTGCAGATTCGAGGCCATGGGCAGCGCCGGCGTGTCCGTGGACGAGTTTGGCGCCCCGGTCGGCCGCCCGGCGGTTGCGTCGACGGGTGAGGAACGCAGGTGCTGCGACCAGCAGGAGGACGAAGGTGACGAGCGCTGCGGCTCCCATGGTGGGCATCACGGCGCTGAGGGCAACGGCGAGGCCACCAACGACGGCCATGAGGACGGTGCCGAGGCCGTAGGCGACCTTGGATGCACCCTTGACAGGGTCGTCACCGACGAACTGCTCGAGGCCGACGGTGACTCGTGGCGCGACCTGTCCCAGAAGGAGGTAGGCCCAAACCAACGAGATCCCGGAGCCGATGCCGAACTGGATGATGGCCTCGGTGCCTGATGCGGCGTTGGCCATGAACGCTGCAACCGAGGAGGTCACGGCGAGAAGCATGGCGGTGAATACAGCCGTCATCCCGAACGGGTAGGCCTTGGAGACACCGAGGCCGCGTTCGACCTGCATCTCGCGGACACGGCCGACGCCGTGGATGTAGAAGTCGACGCCGAAGCTGATCATCGCGATGGGGACGATGAATGCCAGCAGGAGTGAGCCCATCTTCAGCCCAATGAGGGCGGCAGTCCCGTAGTAGGCGAGGGCTGTTGCTGCGAGCCCGGAGCCAACGACGACTGCGGACCAGTAGGAGCGGTGCACGAAGGCGACCAGCACGATGATGAGCGCTACGGCAAGGAAGATGAACGGGGCAGACTGCTCGGTGGCTTCACCGAAGGCGGTGTCCCCGTCGATTGCGATACCGATCGAGTCCGTGAAGACGGCGTCGGCGCGCAGGTCGGATTGGACGTCCCTGAGCCAGGTTTCCTCGGCAGCGATACTGTCGAAGCTGGCCGAGTCGTATACGAGTTGAGTGGTGAAGGCAGGGGAGAACCATCCGTTGACGGTGGGCTCGGCTTGCTCAGACAGCGTGTAGCGGAAGTCAGCCATCGGTGAGCCGGGCGCGAGGACCTCGACCACGGCTGCGCGGACCTCATCGTCGGTTGCCTTGGCGAGGCCATTAGGGAGTGTTGAATCCACGATGTCAGCGATGGACATGAGGCCCGGCGTTGTGATCCCTGTGTCCGGGTCGTACTTGTCGACGAGGATCTCGGCGTGTTCGCTGTCCGCGCGCACGGACTCCGATGCCGCGCGCCATTCGGCGAGCGTGTCCTTGTCGAGGACGTTGCCGCCCTCGGTGTTCGATTCGATGAGCCAGTTGGCGGTTCTGATCGTCGAGTCGCCGGTGAGCGTCGCATCGACGTCCGCATACGTCGTGAAGATCTCGCCGTCCGGGTCGAAGTTCGGCTCTTCAGTATTCGCGATCATCGGCCCGACGACGCCGAGTCCTATCGCGACGAGCAGCACACCGACTGCAACCACGCTCACGTGATTGCCGATCCATTTTTACACCCTGTAGGTGCGTCTGTCTTCTGTTGAGTTCTGCATTGGGTTCTCCTCCCCATGTGCCGGTGTCGGCTGGTCAATCTGGAGACAGAATGCGGGAGGAGGGGCGAGTGCACCATCGGGTATCACCCTTGACAGTTCCGAGACCCTGACAAATGCATGGGGGCGAACCCTGAGGGGTTCTCAGGGTTCATGGAGGCATGCGAGAGCTCTGGCGGCTCTTGATGTCACTCCCTTGGTGGTGTCATGTCGCGAACGTGACAGATCACCATCGGGGGAGAGAGGAAGAAGCCGGCGCGTCCTGTCCTCAGACCAGACCTTCGGGTTCTTCCTGGTTTCGAAAGCGGTTGATGTTGGCGGCGACGTCTGCCGCCAGTAGGCCAGGGGAGCTGCTTGCAGCAATGTGAGGGGTGATGGTGACCGCTGGGTGCGTCCAGAGTGGATCGTCCGACGGGAGTGGTTCGATGGTGAAGACGTCGAGCCACGCGTGAGAGAGTTGGCCTGAATCGAGGGCTGCGATCAGGTCGGGGATCTTCACCTGGGGACCTCGACCGCAGTGCACGAGTGCTGCTCCCGGTTGGAACTGCTCGAAAGCAGCAGCATCGAGTAGACCTGTTGTTTCTGGCGTGAGGGGCAGGAGGTTCACGACGACTGCGGATCGACGGAGCAGGTCTGACAGTCCATCGGTTCCGGCAACCACGGGAATGTCCCCATCTCGTGGGCTTCGAGCCCAGGCCATCACCCGGAACCCAAGGCCAGCAACCATCCTTGCCGATACCTGTGCAAGGGATCCGTAGCCGAGGAACCCGACCGTTCGATCGGCTGCAACCGGTTGGTCCAAGTCCTTCCAAACCCGCTCTGTCTGCTGATCGCTGTACGCGGGGAACTGACGGTGCGCACTCATGACCGCTGCCGTTACGAACTCAGCCATCGTGATAGCGAGGCCGCCGCCGCTGATCCTGGCGGTCGGCACATCTGGACGATCAGGGTCGGAGCTCAACCGCTCCGGGCCAGCGTAGGTGCTCTGGATGAAGCGGACCGATGTGAACCGGCTCAGCTCGGAAGCAGCCGGGTTCCCCACGACAAGGATCTCGACGTCGGTGGGATCAGCGATGTCCGCAACATCTGCCACATCCTCGTTCGGCATCTGATGTGCCAGTGCCGAAACCCAGTCTTTGGCCGAACCGTCCGGCAGATAGACGCCGATGGTCATGTGGGGGGTCCTCTCGCTCCAGCTCCTCAATGGGCCTTCAGGCTACAGGACGATCAGATCGGGCTACTGGTGTTGGATGACCGAATCGTGGAGCAAGAACCGCGCTTCTTATGCCTGTGCAGACGGTGCTTTGAGCGCGATGATTGCAGTTGGGCCACAGACGCTCTGGCAGTGGTTCACGGTCAGATTTCTCTGTGGGGAAACGGCATGATCCCGTTCACGCGTGTCATGCTCGATGGGAAGAGGAGGATGACCTCATGAGACGATTCGTGATCGTCTTTGCCGTGGCAGCACTTGCCGTGGCAATCGTTGCGCTCCCCAGCGCAGCAAAGGACAAGCCGTTGCCAGACGATGTCGTATTCACAGGTGGTGTATCGACATTCGGCGCGGTGGTGGCGCGAACCGGTGAGTTTGCGGGAAGCCACGTTCCTCTATGGAATCCGGCATCGCCATGGCAGCACCTCATGGATCCGAACTTCAATAAGTGCAACGTGACGTCGGCGACACTGACCTGGATACGGAAGAACACCGCAGAACTCGTCACGGTCGAGATGTGTCCGTTGTTTGGGGAGCGGATCAAGACATGGGATGTGCACATCACTCCCGGTGGTGCGCTCAAGATGACCAACAAGAACCCGCTACCTCTGGTAGATGGCAAGCACTGGCTCGTGGAACGAACGGGATGTGAACTCAACGGGACATTCCCGATGTATCACGGTCATTTCGATGGTGAGCACCTGTACGCGGCGACCCACTTCCACGGCATCTGCGATGGCGGAACGATGTGGGGCAACGCGCACCACGGCATTGGACAGGAGGACGGCCCGTTGCATGCCACGTTCGACTACTTGCTCCGCGTGAACGACTGAGTACAGCACTCACTCGATGTGGGCGGGCTATGTGTCCGCCCACATCCTTCCTGTTCGCGGCGTCATTGAGTGGTACCCCTCGGAACCTGTCAACCTTTTTGAGACGGCTGGTTCATGGTTTCATTGGGT
>CBETWC010000134.1:0-5649 GCA_965539925.1 uncultured bacterium | reverse complement strand
CGTCCAGCCCGACTTGTCGAGCCACTCGAGGATTGGCACTGCCTGACGCCGGCTCATGCCGAATGCCTCCTTGAACTCTGAGACGGAGAATCCGTCGATCAGGTCTCCCAATCTGCGGTGGATCTCGTCGATCTGGTCCGATGTGAACACGAGGTCAGGACCCACCTGGATGAGGTTATTGCTGCGAATGAGTGCGTGCATGGTCTCGTCCCCGAGTTCGATGGCACTCATCCGGGGAACGTCGAACGACTGCTCGAGGGAAGCCTTCACCTCGGTCCACTTGGCGACTTGATCCGCTGGTAGCTCGTTGAGGAATCCGACGTGTCGAACGAATCCGTCTGATTCCGACAAGGCCTCGGCCTCGTTGACGATGGCATCGACAATCCCGGCGCCAACTCCGATCTGTGTGGCGAGTTCGGCGTTTCGGATACCCGGACGAAGTGGATGGAGCTCGTGGTACTCCGACACTTTCTCTGTGGCATCGGTGATCGCGAGTTGAGCGGTCGCAGCTGACAGGATCGTTGATCCAGCACGCAACCCGGTCGTGGGGGAACCCCCGGCCGTCGACGTGGAGAGTGCCGCCAACGTCGAGGTACCCCTCACCGAGAGCAATGCCGTTGCCCTGTCATCTGGGGACCCATCCACTGCGGAAGCGAGGATCACCATCTGGTCCTTCGTGAGGCGGCCATCCGCGGCAGGCTCAAGTATGCGACCTCCGCCAACAACCGCCTGACGCCCCGAGTCCCTCAGAATGAATCGATCTCCCATGGCGACCGGAAGCGCCTCCTCGAGGTTCAGACGATATGTGTCGGTCCCGTGGAGCTGTCGAATCGTTGTTGGGCAGTGGGCCGTTCCGATATGGAAATGGAATGCTCCGCGGCGGGGGATCTCATCAAAGGATCTGGCGGGCGTGATATTGGCGATGAGCCGACTCGACACGCTGATCGAATCCGGTGTGCACAAGAGGGTCCCCCGACCGATCTCGGAGAGTCTCGTGTTCTGGAGGTTCACCGCGGTGCGCGACCCGCCCTCAGCTCGGTCGACTCGTTCATCGTGGTGATGCAGACCGCGAACCTTGTCGCGTCCTCCGCCGGGGAGCACCTCGACCTCATCCCCGACCTCCATGGCGCCGCGAGCGAGAGTCCCCGTGACCACCACGCCGGACCCGCTCACAGAGAATGCTCGGTCGATCCACATCTTGAGCGGCCCATCGGACGGACGGGCACCATCGGTGATGGCAGCTGCAAGATGCTCCCTGAGGCTGTCCATGCCCTCACCGGTGATGGGCGAAACGGGGACGATTGGCCACCCTTCGAGAGTCGTACCCTCGGTTTCATCCATGATCTCGAGGGTCGCGAGCTCGATCGTGTCCTCATCCACGAGGTCGATGCGTGTCAGCGCGATCACGCCGGTCTGGGTGCCCAGCAGGTCGAGGACGGCTGCATGCTCCTCCGTCTGAGGCATCCATCCGCTGTCTGCTGCGACGACAAGAAGGGCACAGTCGACGGCGCCCACTCCCGCCAGCATGTTCTTGATGAAGCGTTCATGTCCCGGTACATCGACGAATCCAACGTCGATGCCGTTGAGATCGGTCCACGCGAAGCCAAGGTCGATCGTGAGACCCCTCTCCTTCTCCTCTGCCCATCGATCAGGATCCCGGCCGGTGAGGGCTTGGACAAGCGTCGACTTCCCATGATCGACGTGACCGGCAGTGCCAACGATGGGCATGTCAGCTCAACAGTTTCCGAACAGCAGCGGCGACGTGCACATCGTCGGCAGGCAGGACGGAGCGCAGGTCGATGACCGCAGACGTACTTCGGCGGCTTGAGATGATCGGGGGCTCACCACTTGCGAGATGGGAGTACACGACGTCGGCTGATCCGGGTAGCTGGATCAGCTTCGTCGGAATGGTTGCTCCCGGAACTGACCCGGCGCCGGGCAGCGATTGACCATCGATGATGCTCGCCCCGGTCGTGCCTTCAAGGACGAGTCTCGCCCTTGTCTCGACATCGCCAGCCTCCAGTGATGCCATTGCCCAGAACGGGACATCGAGAACACGTTGGTCCGCGTACATCTCAAGGGTCGCAGCGACCGCCGCAATGGTTGAGCCGTCGAGACGCACCGCTCGCGCAATGGGGTGTTTCGCTGCGTTGCGGACGGCCTCCGTCTTCCCAACGATGATCCCTGCTTGTGGTCCTCCGAAGAGCTTGTCCCCTGAGAAGAGGACGAGATCCGCGCCGACTTCGACCGTCTGCTTCACGCCGGGCTCCTGAGCGAGCCATGCTCTGTCACCCGCTGGAAGCCACGGTGCGCTCTCGTCGATGAGGCCACTGCCGACGTCGGCGATGAACGTGATGCCCTGTGCACGTGACAGGGCGGATAGATCGGAGTACGAAGCCTCTTCCTGGAACCCTTCGACGCGGTAGTTCGAGGGATGCACCTTCAAGATGGCATCGACGGAGCCTGCAACGTTCTCGTAGTCCGAAATGCGGGTCCGGTTGGTTGTGCCAACCTCGACAAGAGTCGCGCCGCTCGCGGCCATCAGGTCGGGAAGGCGGAACGAACCACCTATCTCGATCAGTTCGCCTCTCGACACGGCAACCCTGCCGCCGTCACCGGCAACCGAGGCAAGGGCGAGGAGGAGGGCGCCAGCGTTGTTGTTGACGGCAAACCCGTCCTGTGCACCAGTCACGACCGGGAGTAGGGCGGAGAGATACGCCGAGCGACTTGACCTTCTGCCGGTGCGTACGTCCATCTCGACGTTCCCCGCTGAGGACGCTGCGATACGGGTCAGTTCTGCGACGTCAGCGTTCAGCGGAGCCCGACCGAGGTTGGTGTGCAGCAGCACACCGGTCGCGTTGATCACCGATCGTGGTCGTGCCGCCTCGATGTCGCTCAGGGCTTCCGAAGCCATGGCTGCGGGATCGGCATTGTTTCCATGTTGCAGCTCCATGCGAGCCGAGTCGATGGCTTCCTGGCAGATCTGAACCACAACGGCCCGCGGAAGACTCGACGTGAGCGCCAATGTATCCGTGAGCGCATCGACTGAGGGCAGATCTCGCAATTCCATGCGAGCAACGTAGTACGACATCCGACACAGGTGAGACGAATCATCGTTCATCGTTCATCGTTTGTCGTACTACGTTCTTCTTATGCGTATCAGGACGTGGCTCCTCATCGGCTTTCTCGTGGTTCCGATCGTTGAGATCGCGCTGTTCTACACGGTTGGGACCTGGATCGGGATATGGCCGACGCTCGCGATCGTCGTCGTGACCGCCGTGCTCGGGTCATATTTCGTGTCCAAGCAGGGCAGGTTCGTGTGGGACAGCATCAAGTCGAAGGTCAACCAGGGTGAGATCCCGACGGCCTCGGTCGTGCACGGCGCGATGATCCTCGTCGCCGGTGCCCTGCTGCTCACTCCCGGCTTTCTCACGGATATCGTTGGATTCGCGTTGCTTGTACCAGGCGTCCGAGAGGCGATCCGACAGTGGTACCTGAGACGGCGCGACTCCGGTTGGGTGGTCGTGAGATGACTTCGATCCGAAGAGCATCAACCGTTTGTGTCGTCAGACAGCGTGCAGATGTCGAGGTCCTCATGGTGCGCCGGCCACTCACGGCGCGGTTCATGCCCGGTGCTTGGGTTTTCCCCGGAGGTGCCGTCGATGACAGGGACGTGGATGCTCCACCGTCGTTCGGATCGTCGGGCGAGTCCCATGATTGGAGGGTCGCGGCGCTGCGCGAACTCATCGAGGAGACGGGAGTCTGGGTCACCACGTCCGGTGTGTTGTTCGAGGACCTCGCAGCAGACGCATTTGAAGCGGTCGAGCGGAGCCAGCACACACTCGATCCGCAAGCTCTGATCTACTTCGCCAACTGGATCACGCCGCGTGTCTTCCCTATCCGGTTCGACACACGATTCTTCTTCACGACCGCACCGGCTGATGCCATGGCGACTGTGGATGGCGACGAATTGATCGACCACGATTGGGTACCCCCTTCAGAGGCACTGCGCAGGGAAGCCGACCGGGAGTGGGACGTGTCCTTTCCGACAAGGAAGATCCTGCTTGTGCTCGCCGCCGAGGCATCCGCTGAGGCTCTTGCCAGCAGGCTGCGGTCCCTGGGTGGGATCCCTGCCATCGAACCTCGTTTGTTTGTGGGTCAGGGTGAGGCGAAGATCCTCCTTCCGGATGAGCCCGGTTTCGCTGAGGCCGGGCCGTCGCAGGATGATCCGACGATTCTCGAGAGGCTCTCCACCGTTGTCGCCGCACACGGAAACGTGCCTGCCGAGTTCAGGCCGCGCTCATGATTGAACGAGTCCTCGCCCCGAATCCGAGCCTGTTCACAGGTCCAGGCACGAATACGTATCTGCTGTCGGATGGCACCGACGTGCTTGTTCTCGACCCTGGCCCGGTGATCGACACGCATGCGGCAGCGATCGTTGCGGCGATCGGTGGGCGAACACCCGTTGGCGTTGTGGTCACCCACACACATCCCGACCACGCCCCGCTTGCGAACCCGCTGGCCATGACTCTCGACGTTCCCGTGTACGGCTTCGGACCCGGGCCTGAGTTCGACCCCGACATCGAGATCAGGGACGGAGCCAGTGTTCGCTTCGGAACCGATGAGATTCTCGCCGTGCACACTCCGGGTCACACGGCCGACCACCTCTGTTTCCGTTTGCGTGAAACCCTCTTCACCGGAGACCACATCATGGAGGGCTCCACGGTCATCATCGAGGACGCGAGTGCCTACCTCGACAGCCTGTATCTCGTCCAGGATCTCGGGGTCGGTCGCATCGAGCCGGGACACGGCAGCACCATCGATGATGCGGGGGCAACAATCGCCGAGTACATCGATCACCGATTGGAGCGTGAGCGTCAGATCATTGCGGCGGTCGGCGAAGGTGCCGGAACGATTGGAGATATCGTCGACGTTGTATACGCGGATATCCCCGTCGGCTTGAGATACGCCGCGGTTCACCAGGTAGGTGTGCAGTTGACCAAGCTTTCTTCGGATGGCGCGGTAACGTTCATTGCGGGCTTGGCGGAGGAGAAGACAGAAGTTCGCCTCAGATAGGGGAGCGATGCGGAACCGACTCATGGTCGCCGTCGCTTTGGCCATTGCGATTTCCTTGCCGACGTATGCACAGGCATCGGGCGAGATCACCAAGCAGGATGTTGACGCGGCCTTGGCCGCCCGGCGTGCTGTCTCGGCATCCCTCGAGGAGACAGCCGCTGTGTTCGACAAAGCGATCTCGGACGAGATGGTCACGCGAGAGCAGATCGTGTCGCTCTCCAAATCGGTGGCACGGCTCGAGCAGGAGATCGGGATAAGGCAGTCCGAGGTGAAGGAACTTGTCATTGCTCGCTACATGTCAGGTGGCTCGGTTGGAACCGAGCGGGTCTTCACAGCCAGAACGTTCACTGATCTGCCTGTCCAGGCTGAGTACTACCAACTCGTGAACGAGCGAGATCTCGCGACGCTTCGAGGACTCGAAGCGGCAGAAGCCCTTCACGTCGATCAGCAGATGCTGCTTGACCAATCCCTTGCTGATCAACAGGCCCTTGTCGCTGAGATCAGTGCACTTACCGAGACGATCCTCACCCGTCTCGAGCAGGCAGATGAGGACTACAACGCGATCGCTCTCGC
>CBETWC010000133.1:0-5680 GCA_965539925.1 uncultured bacterium | reverse complement strand
CCGGCGTTGGGGCCGTCGGTCACCGTGAACGTCACTGTACGCCCACCGACCGTTCCGGACTGGCCTCCGATCGTTGCGGTGACCGTGTGCGTGGTGTCGGTGCCGAGTTCTTTGTTCGCGGTTGCCGGGGTGAGGTCGATTTCGTATACGTACACCGTGGTGCATGCCGATCCGGAATCGCCGTCTCCGCCAGCATCGTGGCCGTAGGCGGTGACGCACATCGTGTGGGACCCGACGCCGAGACCGGTGACCGGTGTCGAATAGGTAACCGTTACTGGCCCGTCCTGTGGCAGAACGAGCGAGATGTCTGCGTTCGGGATATTGGTCGGCGTCCCGCCATCTACGGTGAGTTCCAGATGGTCGAGACTCGAAGTGAGCAGCGCTGCTACGAGATCGGCGAGCTCAGCGGGGTTCCGGACTTCGGTGCAGGTGCCGTTCGTGGCGTCAGCAATATCCTGAAGGGTGCCGTCGCTGCCGAGACTGCAGTTCGACCCAGCACCGACCGCAAACGTATGTACGACCGCGCCGGTTGCTGCAAGCGCCGCAAGATTGGCGTCGAACTCGGCATCGCCGAAGTTGCTTCGGCCGTCAGAGAGAAACACGACGAGGTTCGTCCCATTTGCGGATGCACCGACGATCGTTGTCGCAGCTGCAAGCCCAGCGGCGAAATTGGTGTTGGCGCGGTTGACGTGCTTGGCGGTGAACTCTGTCGGGCCCGCATGACCGGATAGAGCAACAACAGAGGTTGCAACGACCTCCACATCGCCTGGGCCTGCGTTCGGGGCGGTAATCGGTTCGCTGCCGAGAGCTGGCGTCATGTCCGCGGCGGCGCCGTTCCTGCCGTAGACAGCAAGGCCGACCTCGTCGACGGACCCGGATGTGGCGGCAGCGGCGTTGAGAGCGAGCACGCCGGCGATCTCACAGTCCAGGATCGTATTCGCGAGACCATCGCTGTTGAGGTCCCCTCCGCAGTCGACATCGGCGGCGATGTCGTTGACACTGCCGGAGACGTCGAGTACGTATACAACGGTGGCGTCGCCAGCACCGAATCCGACAGACGCGGTCCCCTCGACGTCCAGGTCGACGCCACCGTTGTATACGTACTCGGTCCCGTCGGCCGGTAGGTCGACGGTTACGTCGATCGGCGTACCGTTGGGCAGAAGCGTTGATGAGCCTGAGGCGAGCGCGGGTAGCGCTGTGACTACAAGAAGTATGACGGTCGAGATGGCCAAGCGCTTCACGCCAGCCCTCCTTTCGGGGAACCCCAACCCCACCGTCTGTGGCAGTTATACCACGCAGAGTGGTCCTAAGTCAAGTGGACAGCCATCGACAAAGCCCACGACCATCGGGTCATGAGTCTGGTGCCCCGATCCACGCGGATGTCATCTGGTTCGGGTGGATGCAGACGGGTACACCGTCCCCGAACAATCCGTCCAGGATGAAGCCGGTCCGTATCGCCTCGTCCGTCTCGGTTCGTGTGGCACGGGTTTGACATGGACAGGACACTGGCCGATGTGGGCGTGCAGCCGTTACTGATGCGGCGAAATGGCAATACCGTACTGTATTAGTACGGTATTCGGTTGGATGTCTATGCTTACTGCAAATATGTACGATTGTGGTACTCTTTCTCGCATGACGATCATGGACCAGATCCTCGGGATTGCCGGCGACCAGTACGGCTACATCACGACCCGCCAGGCCACGGATGCAGGGATTCCGCCCGTCGAACTGCGGAAGCTCGCCCAGCGAGGGCGCCTGAATCACCCAGCACACGGCGTGTACCGAGTCACGACGTTTCCGCATCGTGCAAACGAGGAGCTAATGGAGGCCACATTGTGGGCCGACGGGCGGGGCGTGATCTCCCACGAATCTGCACTCGTCGCGTGGGGTCTCGCCGATGTGAACCCCCAGCTCATCCATGTGACCGTTCCCCCACCGTATCGCCCGCGCAAACAAGGCGGGAATCTCTATCGCATCTGGACACATGACCTCGAAACGAGCGAGATCGACGAAGTGGACGGCATCCCTACGGTTACTCCTGAACGAGCGATCATCGACGCAGCACAGGCAGGTCTGCAACGACGCTTCGTCGAACAGGCAATTCTTGCCGCAAGAAACCGCCAACTCTTCGGACGCGAGACTGAAATGCGTATCCGCCAGAGGATCCAAGACATGGCTCATCGACCATGACGGAACACCGCGACCGCCCCGCTGGAGATGTCCGTGGCCTACAGAGGTGGATCAGCGAGTGGGCAGCCGCAACCTCGGAAACCCAGGCACGGGTCCAACGCCGTATCGCCCTCGTTGCAGTCGCAGCGATGCTCGAAGGCGGACACAGCCATCAGGCCGAACCGCTGTTCGTCATCAAGGGAGGATCAGCGCTTGAGTTGCGATACGGCTCCAGGGCACGAGCGTCACGTGACATCAATGTCGAGTTTCGAGGTCTGGTCGACGACATCTACCAAGCGGTAGCCGAGTTGATCGGAGCTGGATGGTCTGGATTCAGCGGTCGCGTCCTCGACCCTCTACCCTTGCACATCCCGTGGACTGACGTCACCGGCCTGAGGATGGACGTGCGACTGACCTACCTCGACCGACCATTCGCCAGCGTTCCCCTCGAAATCGTCACCCCGCCCACGCAAGAAATCGAATACGTGCCAGCTCTCCGCCTGGATCCTGTCGGCCTGCACAGTCCCGCCCCGATCCCATGCCTATCACTCCCCTATCAGATAGCCGAGAAGTTGCACGCCTGCACAGATCCGCTCGACGGACTGCGGGTGAATGATCGAGTCAGCGACCTCATGGACCTGATTTTGATGGAAGACCTCAGCCCCGATGTCGATCTCGTCCGTACGCGACGGGCCTGTGTAGATGTGTTCAACGAGCGCGCAACACACCCGTGGCCACCGGTTGCTTCATCGACGCCAGAAGCCGAGCAACTCTGGAACAGGCTCGTCGACGAGACCGGCTTCTATGTCGACAACCTTCCGGACGTCTTGCGACGCGTGAACGACATGATCAGCACGATCGATGGCGCCGCGTGAACGGAAGCCGCCGACCACTGTTGTGACCGCTGCTGAGCTCGAGGATCGGATGCGGCTCCCGGCGGGTTGGATCGAGCGCAAGACGGAGGTGCTTGAACGCCGGTGGTAAACGGCGAGTCACCGCTCGACATGGCAGTTGAGGCGAGTAACGAAGCTCAGGTCTCCCTGGATCCGGCAGAATGGTTCACGAACCAGGTCTCCATCTCACCTTTGCCCTTGATCTCGATCGCACCGCGGGACTCACAGACGAACTCCTCCCTGATCAACTCATGGGTCGTCGGCGAGATGTGAATCCGCCCGGGCACGCCGTGGGACTCCATGCGCGAAGCTGTATTCACGGTGTCTCCCCATATGTCGTATTGGAATTTGTGAGTGCCGATCACGCCTCCCACAACAGGTCCCGAGCTGATGCCAATCCGAAAACTGACGTGATTCCCATGTACAGGTGCGAGACGTTCGAAATGCGACCTCATATCGAGTGCCAACCGGGTGATGGCCACTGCGTGATCGTCGCGCGGGAAGGGAACGCCCGCGGCCACCATGTAACCGTCACCGATCGTGCGGATCTTCTCGACGTCGTGACTCTGAACGAGTGCATCGACCAATGAGTAGACCTCGTTGAGCCATGCCACCATCTCTTCAGCGGACATCGTCTCGGAAAGAGGAGTGAAACCAACAATATCCGAGAACAGCACACTGACCGATTCGAAGTGATCGGCAATGATGCCTGGTTCACGTCTCAGTCTTGAGGCAATCGGTTCCGGCAAGATGTTCAGCAACAATCGCTCCGACTCTGCCCTCTCCTCGTCCAATTCGGCCATGAGGACACGCGAAAGGGTGGAGTTCTGCTCCTGCAAGATTTCGAGAGCCTCGAGTCTGTGCTCAGCTCTCGCAAGCTTCTTTTGAAGCGTGCGGTTCTGCCTCTCGAGGAACACCGGATCCGGTGCTTCGGGTTCGTTCACGTGCCGAGAAGCGCTGTGACGCAGGTCTCATTGTGAAACCGCGGAGAGGAATCAAGACCCAGCGGGGCTATTTCTCCGAACGAATAGAAGCCTGTCACGGGGACATCCTCACCGACGCCCACCCTGATACGTTCGATCTCTCCACGTACCCGGCTGCCAAGGAGCAAGTTGCGCACAGCACACGAGACGACCAGGGCACCCTCCGGTATGGCTCCTTCCGGAAACCCGGCCAACGCTTCGCCCAATGAGGCTTCCGTACCGTCGAGGATCTCATCAGTCGTCGCCATGGACAGTTGCACGGTCGCTCCCTGAGGAATGGAACCCAAGAACGTCACCGTGCCGTGCTCCTGGTCGTACTCCATCGGAGCTCGAAGGTAGTACCGGTCCGTGTCCTCATCCAGGATCGCCAGCGGATTTGCGATTGCCGGTTCACCCTCGATGCCGAGATAGCGGCGGTAGAAGTCGAGAACAGGTTCGCCATCGATCTCGTAAACCGTTTCTTGGTCGGCCCGGGTCACAATTGCTGATTTGCCGACTGGACTCCATCCGTGGGCAACACCCACTGAGACATGCAAGGGACCAGAAATCAGAAGCACCGGGAGCGAATCGGTGACAACCTGATCGCCATAGAACTGGAGGCCTCCGATCCAGGGCGAGGCAAGCGGCAAGTCCGGCAACGCCCCACCGCCGAGCACCGGCACCGTGGGCCCAAGGATTCTGCCCATCTCAATCGTGAACGCGGCAGGGTCAAGATCCTCCACAGTGGGCGTGACAATCATCATTGCCGGGGACTTATCCGTCTTGCGA
This sequence comes from uncultured bacterium, assembly GCA_965539925.1. Classification (GTDB taxonomy): domain Bacteria; phylum Actinomycetota; class Acidimicrobiia; order Spongiisociales; family UBA5794; genus B3-G11. The sequence continues at coordinate 867 of CBETWC010000133.1, read as the reverse complement.
ACCGCCTCTTCAACAGCTGAGCGTGCAGCGCTTCGGGTGCCTGCAGTGACGTGGGTTCCAAGGCCCACGGTGAAATCGAGAACGTCCGAAGCAAACAGGGTGAGCGTTGTCGAGCCTTCGGAATAGTCGGACGCGGAGGACAAAGGAGCGAGGGTGGTACAGCCGATCAGATCGATACCGGGATAGGCAGTCGTCACAGCGGCGAGGAATTCCTCGATATCGAGGTCATGGGCAGCCAACAACAGCGCAGCATCAGGATCGGCGCCGCCGAGTGCATCCACGCACTGATTAATGACGTCCTCAGCGGCAAACGCGCCGTCGAGCTCTTCGGTCTGGCCAACGGCCATCTTCAACACTGCGGATGCTCCGATCGTTCGATGGGACCATTCTACGCAAATCGACAACCGCCGCGCGACAGGATAAAGATCGTCGGCAAGCTTCAATCGACGGTGGTACGCTCAATCCATGCCCCAAGCACCCAACCTTGCGGACCTCGAAGAGCAACGTCGGAAAGCATCAGACGATCTGGCAAACATCGATCATGCGATCGCTTCACTCAAGGCGCTGAAGGGAAGCCAGATGATCGATGCATCCTGCCCACATTGCGACTACGTGGTCCAGGCCGATGGTGGGCTGGAACTCCATCTGAGGGATGTCCACCCGAACCCGCTCATCTACCCAAACACGGCCCCTCAGTAGTCGACAGTCGAGAAACGGCCGCCCCAGATGTCGACCTTTCCCTGTCTACCGGGCGTGGCTGACGGTTCTACATGGCCCTAACCCGAGAGCTCCAGATGCGGTCTTCGCCAGTACTGCGGGCCAGCACCATCCATACGTGCGGCGATCAGCATCAGCATTTGAGCAGGA
>CBETWC010000132.1:0-5699 GCA_965539925.1 uncultured bacterium | reverse complement strand
TGTGGTTCGCAGGCGCGCTGCCCCCGCTTGGCTCGTACACCCACCTGTCCCCCCCCCCAAGACGGAGGGACGAACTAGGCGAGAACCTCGTCGAAACGCTTTCGGATCTCGGTGAATCGGTCAGCCATCGCCACACCGTCCTCGTCGAAGGACGCAAGGGCTTCCTTCTGTGCGGCGTAGTCGATGCTGTCGACTCCCGCCTTGGACTGGAGCATGCGCCACGCCTTGCGACGTTCGACCGCGAACAACACGAGTTGTCGTGAGCAAGCAATCGACTTGACGTTTCCTTCCTTGTCCTCGATCTCGATGTAGACCTTGAAGTCCTCCACATGGGACCGATGCGTCGGATCCAACACCTTGCGCTGGACCACATCGTCCTGAGTGATGAGCAGCAACATGTCATCGAGATGCACCATGCCTGAGGTGTCCTTCGCCGGTTTAACGTGTCTGCGGAACCTTGCCTCGGTTGTTGCAAAGTGCGCCACCGTGTACGAGTAGGTCCGATCAGTCAGCTTCGACGTGATCTGGGTCCAGTCCCTGTCACGGTTCGAGTTACCCGAGAGATCAAGAGCCTCTTGGTACGTCTCGCCCTTGGAAGGGTTGAACACGAACTGCGGTATCGACCGAGCATCACGAACGAGACCAGCTTGGAGCGTGGACACATCGTCTGCGATGCCGTGCTCGGGCTGACACGAGGTGTAGCTCTGGATGAACGAGGTCCCTCGATAGTCGAGGGCATCCACGATCGCCTTGTAGAACTGGGCTGCGTTCGCAAGTGACACCTGGGCAACGAACGGAGAGCCGTGTCCGGAGATGAATGTCTCGGCCACACCTTTCTTCTCCGTGAACTTGCCCTCAGATGCGGCACCGAACTGGTTCATGTCCCCACCGCCGGGCATCGGAGACGAGTCCGAATTCTGGCCACCGGTGTTCGAATACACCTGGGTATCGAGCATGAGCAGTTTCACGTTCGGCCGGTTCTGAAGAACGACCTTCGACACGTTCTGATAGCCGATGTCGCCCATGCCGCCGTCACCACCAATGGCCCACGCCTTCGGCAGCTCCCTGATCTCACGCGGAGTCATCTGGGAATCGGTCATGTGCGTCAGCTCGAAGTAATCCGTGTCAGAGACACCGACTCCGAGCATCATCGTGTCAGCGATCCGTTCAGGGATCACCGAGCGAGCCGCGTGGTCCTGGATGAAGCTCTCGCCGAGCAACCAGGTGATCGTCGCCCCGTCCTGGAACAGCGAGTTCATCCACGGATATGGATGCGGGTTGTTCGGAGGCGTGGAACCGTAAACGGTGTTGCAGCCCGTGTGAGCGCCCATCGCCATGACAGACATGCCATTCGGAATGGTTCCATCGAGCGCCTGGAGGTCTCTGTGGTTGAACGCATCCTGACGCATCGTCACCGCCAGTGCATCGACGATGTCCTGGTCCGTCACATATCCGTATGCATCGATTCGCGCCTCGGTGTCCTCGACCGTCTCACCACCGAGACCCAACAGGGTGTGTGAGATCAACATCCGGAGTCTGTTGTACCCGGCTTCGTCAAGTTCCTTGACCTCGCCGAGCATTTTCAGGCCGTGTTCCTCGATGTCAAGGGCCTTCTCCGTGAGACGGTCAGCCTTCGCGTGATACAGGGGACGCATGTAAGCCTCGGTGAGCGACGCAACAGCGCGCAGCACGCTCTTCTCGCCACAGCCAGCGCACGCACCGTCACCCGATACGAGCGCCTCGTAGTTGGTGCGCACCATCAGATGGTTCTTGAGATGGGCCGCTGAGGATTCGATCGGATCATCCGGGTTGAACCGACCGAGGTACTTGTCAGGCGTGTCAGGCAAGAGGTCGAGGAAGTTCATTCCCGACATGTGATCCGCATTGATGGCCGGCGTCTCCACTGCCATCTCGAGAGCTTCATACGGGCACTCGAGCACGCACTCGGCGCAACCCTTGCAGGTGTCGGCAACCATGATCGAAAAGAGGCCACCAGCCCCCGGATCGGTCCGCTCAAGCGACCGGAACAGGTGCGCCGTCTTGGAATAGGCGAAGTCGACGCGGTTGAACAGCTCCATGAACTCGTCACGGGCGGTCGCGTCCACCGTCTCGATCTTGGCGACCTCGTCGGCAAGTACCTCTTTGAACGGCGTCTTCTCCTTGGCCTTCGTCAGGGCGAGCATCCTTGCCCGAGTCCGTTCCTCGAGACCAGGCAGTTCCTCAAGCATCTTCGCCCGTTCGCCCTCGTCGAGGATGTAGCCATTCGCAGCCGTCTGGAACACGACATCGAAGTCCTGGGCAACGTTCGGCAGTGCCGTATCCGGGCAAGCGATGATGCAGTCCATGCAACCCGTGCAATTCTCTGCGATCCACACCGGGGCCTCACGCCGCGATACGTATTTGGATGCTCCGCGTCCAGTGCCGGATGCGACCATCGAGACCGACGACAGGGGCGTCGAAGGCTGGAAGTAACCGAGACCGGCTTTGAACTCCTTGTTGAAGGTTGAGAGCTTCGTGAGAGGAATGCGGACTTCCTGCCCTGCAGGAGCTTCCATCGAGGGAAGCTCTACAACGCACGTGTCACAGGCGTCAAGGGCTGGCAGTCGCATCGACGAGCGGTCCGCTGCATCAACGTCACCGTGGGGGATCTCGACGATCAGGTCGTGGCCCTGTTCCATGACTCGCATGTTGGAATCAACGACGGCATCGCCGAAACGGCCGAACTTCTTGACGTACTGGTCCTTGACGATCTCGTGATACCGCTCCTCAGTGACGCCGTACTTGTCGAGCATTCCCGAGACGCCGAAGAAGGCGCCGAGGAAGGCATTGCCTTGCATCCGCAGCTGCAACTCGGGACGGTCGGTTGCTTCGCGGGCGATCCTGAATCCGGGGACGGTGACGATGCGGATGCCCTTGTCGATGACCTCTTGGCGGTGCTCACGCGGAATACGTTGCCAAACCGTCTCGGGATCTTCCTCTGACTCCCACACAAACGTACCGCCGGGGTTGATTCCGCTCAGCGGGTTCGTGTGCGTGAAGATCTTCGGATCTGGGCAGAGGACGACATCCACGTGGTGGAGGTCACAGTTGACCCTGATCCGCTCAGGGGCGGCTACCAGGAAGTACTGGGTCGGGGCACCCTTCTTCTCTGATCCGTACTTCGGGTTCGCGGAGACGTGGATCATCTCCTTCTGACGCCCGAACTCGTCGATCTCATGTTGAGCCTTCGACAGGTCATCGCCGATTGCACCGATCACCTCAGAGAGGTTCTTGCCCGTGGTGATCATCCCCCACCCACCGATCGAGTGGAACCGCACAGCAATGGAGCCATCTGGGAGTAGCGAGGGAGTGCGCTCTGACTTGACGGCGTACGGGTGATCGATGCCGAGCGTGATGTACGTTGCACCGTCGTCGAGCGTCTTGCCGTCCTGGCGAGTGATGTCGCCGTGCATGTACTCGTAGGCACCGATGATGTCTTCGGGCCGGAAGTCGCGCGAACCGAGGCCATAGGAGCCGTTGAGGATCTCCGGCATGTCCTCGTAGCTGACGCCGGGGATGTCCGACGGGTATCCAAGGCTGTGGATCTCGTAGGCCTTGGACATGACCGCCCGGATCTCGCGGGTCATCTGATTGTCCCCCGAGAGGCCGTCATCGGCGCGCTCGAGAATGATGACCTTCTTCTTCCCCGCCAGCGCTTTGATGATCGCCGCCTCGGGGAAGGGCCGCAGCACGTTGATGTGCACCGAACCGACCTTGGCTCCGTCTTGCTCGCGCAGGTAGTCGACGGCGGCCTCGATGTTCTCAGCAGCCGAACCGAACGACACGTACGAGACATCGGCATCGTCGTTTCGATACTGCGAAACGAGCCCGTAGTTCCGGCCCGTGAGCTCGGCAAACTCCTCATATGCAGCCTCGAGCATGGGGAGGATCTCTTCGGTGAAGTTGTTGCGGCGCGCAATGACGCCGTTCATGTAATGCTCCTGGTTCTGTACTGGACCGAGGAGCATCGGGTTCTTGAGGTCCATCATCGCTGGCACCCGGCGTCGCGTCGGTCCGAACAGCACGCGCTGCGCCTCTGTAGGTGTGTCGATCATCTCGTCGTGCGCTCCGAGGAACTCGCGCATCAAGCCGGCTTCGTGCTTGAAGAAGGTCCTCTCGAGATGCGATGTGAGGAACCCGTCCTGGATGTTCATCGCCGGGTTCAGGGCGAGCTCCGCCACCTTGCGAGCAATGAGCGCTTGATCAGCTGCCTGCTGACTGTCCTTGGCGAACAACATGATCCAGCCGGCATCGAGCGCCGCGTACACGTCATCGTGCCCACAATGCACGTTCAGTGCGTGCTTTGTGAGAGCACGTGCAGCGATCTCGAGCACCATCGTCGAGAGCTTCCCTGGTGCGTGGTAGTACTGCTCAAGGCCGTAAACCACGCCCTGTCCGGAGGTGAAATTGACGACACGGTGACCAGTCACCGACAGTGCAATGGCTCCACCCTGTGCGGAGTGCTCGCCCTCCGATTCGATCGCAATCTTGGAGTTGCCGAAAACGTCGAGCACACCCTCAGCGTATGACAACTGGTAGCTCTCGCCCATCTCTGTGGATGGCGTGATCGGGTAGAAGACGCCACCTTGCGTGATGCGGGCCTCCGTGTGATACGACACAAGCTGATTGCCGTTCGTCGTGATACGGATACCTGGGTATTTGGGGTGCTCTCTCGACACGGTCTTGCCTCCGAGATAACTTTCGCGAATCTTGTGTGCGAGTGTAGTTGAGGCCTCGTGGTGAACATTGCGGCTGATGGGTCCGAATCGGCTGTGCGACAGAGAGTCACCGCCTCACGAATACACGGCTGACGCCCGTGCTTGTCCTCGGGGCACCTCAGGCTCAACCGTTCCACCGTCACGACCGATTTCATCTGCAGATGTCATGCACAAAGGGACACGTGTTTCTCGTACTCTGCCTTACAATCTGCCATCCACTGGCGTCAGGGAGGGTCATGCGCCGCTACGCCATAGCCATAGCGATCGCTATTCCGGTACTTCTGTTCGCAGTGTTTGCCACCGCCTACGCGAACGACGAGGTCATCGGTGATGATCGGATCTCCAGAGGCGTAACTGCCGTTGGGATCGACCTCTCACGTCTGAGCCGTGCCCATGCCACTGAAGTGATCGCTGGCTACGAGGCGAGCCTCAACTCGCAACCCGTGACGGTGGTGGTCGAGGGACACGAGATATCACTCGACCCGTCCCAGGTTGCCTTCAGCATCGATGAGGGAGCTATCGCCTCTGATGCGATGACGGCTCGGAGAGCAGCCGCCCTGGTCGACAACATCAACCACTGGTTCGACACATTCAGATCGACAGTTGACATCGATGTACCGACGACGATTGACGAGGAAGCCCTTGCAGCCATTCTCGATGGTTGGACCGAGAGTGTCCTGGCCACGCCCGCGTACGAGGGTGCGGTGAAGATCGCGAATGGCAAGACAGTCCCGGAGTACCCACAGGCAGGACTCCGAATTGACATACCTGCAGCGATCCCCCTTCTCCATGCTCAACTCGCAAGCCCCGACCGAACGCCGGTGGTACTCCCACTGATACCACTCGAGCCCTCGATCACCGATGAAGACGTCGATGAAGCCGTACATCTGGCTACATCACTGATCGGGTCCCCCGTCGTCCTGACGGCAACGGACCAACCCG
>CBETWC010000131.1:0-5716 GCA_965539925.1 uncultured bacterium | reverse complement strand
AGCTCTCCGATACAGAGGACAAGATCGCGGTAGCCCGCCAGATCTACAACGACACGGTGCTGAGTTTCAACAACACCGTGCAGCAGATCCCGACGAACATCGTGGCCAGCCTCACCGGCTTCAAGGCGCGAGAGTTCTACGATGCAGGCCCCGGCGCTGAAGAGGCCCCCGAAGTCAGCTTCTGACAATGCGCAGGCTCGCACTCCCACTGCTCGGACTCCTTCTCGTGGGAGTTCTTGTCAATCCCGCGAGTGCGAAGTCGTACTGGATCGAATCAGCGGATGTCGATGTCGTCGTGAACGAAGATGCATCGCTGTCGGTGACCGAGAACCTCAACTACGACTTCTCGGGACCGTTCTCGGGCGCCTATCGAGACATCCCGATCAGAGAAGGCGAGTCCATCTCGGGGATCACCGTGTCGGATCGAACGGGCACCTACTCACTCGGTGGCTGTGTCGAACTCGGGTGCTATTCGCCCGCCGGGACTTTCGGAGCCGTATCGATCCCTGGCTATGTGCGCATCGTCTGGCACTACGAAGCGACGGACGAATCACGTGTGTTCACCGTCGAGTACCAGATACACGGCATTGCCACGGCGTATGACGATGTCATCGATGTCAACCTTCAGGTGTGGGGTGACCAGTGGCCAGTTGGTGCCGGTGAGGTCACAGCGAGAATCCATGTGCCCGGTGATCCACAGACGGGCGATGTATACGTGTGGGGACATCCGTATGGCATCGAAGGATCGACAAGCCTTGGTGACGATGGCATATCGCCCTCACTGATTGCCAAGAACGTACCGTCCGAGAGCTGGGTCGAGCTGAGAGCAGTCTTCCCGCGATCGATGGTTTCGGACGCTTCAGGTGCACGAGTTGTCTCAGGCAACGGTCTCCAGCAGATCCTCGATGAGGAACTGCTCTTCGCTGATCAAAACGAGGCTGCCAACCGGGCAGCTCGAACGGGATTCGTCATCGGAATTGTGGCTGCCATAGCTCTCTCGCTCGGTCTGGGATTGACGACCTACCTCAGGTATGGCAAGGAACCGAAGATCAACTACGACCTCGATTACGAGCACACCCCTCCGACGGATCGGCCACCGGCCGAGGTTGGCGCACTCTTGTCCCAGGGCGGGGTTTCCGAGAAGGAATTCACCGCAACGCTGTTCGATCTGATCCGCCAGGGAGCCATCAACGCAACACCCGTTCAAGCGACGCGCTCGACTTGGGGCGGATTGCGCCAGGAGATGATCTCTGACCTGGAACTCAGTCTTGGAGACAGATCGACGGGATTCCGTGATTACGAGCAGTCCGTGCTCACCGTCGTCAAACGCGTGCTCGAAGACGGACCCCGTCCACTCCACGAGTTCCGTTCGGATATCCGTGAGGATGCATCCTCGAATGCAACGACATACCAGGCCTTTGTGGACAGGGTGCAGGATGCTGTCAAACGAGCGAACCTCCTCGACACCCGAGGAACCGTCGCGTCGGCCCTCACGGGAGTCCTTGCCGTCGTACTCGTCCTCGGATCGTTCTTCGTTCTCCCCAATCTTCTCGGCGGTAGACCTGGTGGTTCCGCCATGGCGCTGCTCATAGCCATCGGGATGCTCATCGGTGCCGTCATCCTCATCGTCGTCATCAGCTTCCGACGCGTTCGGGTCAAACGGACGAAGGAGGGTGCACTCGAAGCGGCCAGATGGGATGCCTTCAAGCGATATCTCACGGATTTCTCAAGGCTCGAGGAAGCCCCAGCGATCTCCCTCGAATTGTGGGACCGCTTCCTCATCTACGCAATCGCCTTTGGCGTTGCGGAAGAAGTCCTCGAGAACGCCAGGCTCAATGCTCCTCCTGAGCTGCAGAACCAGTCGTCGATCTACTGGTACGGCCATCACGGCTTCACCGGCGGCCACACCGAGAACGCCTTTGCCGGCTTGGAGTCCGCTCTCTCAGGCGCCTTCGCACCACCATCGTCCGGCGGCGGTGGCGGTGGCTTCGGCGGAGGCGGGGGTGGAGGCGGCGGTGGCGGCGGTGGCGGCGCATGGTAGCTTCGCCGACGAACGACGTACGACATACGACGAACGACGTACGACATACGACGAACGATCGGCTGTAGCCGCTCTACCCTCTCTCTTCTACCGATTCCCAGGAGCCCCCGTGATCAGGATCTCACCCGACGACGCCGCATTCGAAGCAGCCGACTCCGATCCATCCGTCTCACCCGCTGATGATTTCTATCGGTTCGCGAATGGAGGCTGGCTCGACGCGAATCCGGTACCTCCCGAGTACGGGGCGTGGGGTGCTGCTCACGAGGTTCACGTACGCAATGAGACGATCCTGCACGGGCTCCTCAAGGAAGCCGCCGACATGGGTTCAGAACCAGGTTCGATCCAGCAGATGGTGGGTGACTACTTCCGATCCGGCATGGACATCGAAACGATTGAGGCGCTTGGCGTCTCCGCCATTGCTCCATGGCTTGATCGCGTAGAGGTTGTCTCGAGCGTCGAAGACATCCGGCAGCTCGTTGCGGAGCTCCATCAGATCGGTGTTGGCGTCCTCTTCGGCGTAAGCGTCATCCCCGATTTCGAAGAGCCAACAGCGAATCTCCTGTATCTGGACCAGGGGGGCCTCGGCCTCCCCGACCGCGACTACTACCTCAGGGACGATGACCAGTCGAAGGCCCTGGTGGCCGCGTACCGGGAACACATCGGCCGGATGTTCACACTCGCCGACCTCGATGGTGGCACCGTCGTCGTGGACTCGATCCTTGCGATCGAGACCGCCATCGCGCAAGCCCACTACACGAATGTCCAGATGCGCGATGTGGATCTGATCACCAACAAGCGCAGTATCGATGCGGTCAGCGAATTGATGCCACGCTTCGATCTGCCTGCCTATCTCAACGACATCGGCGCAGGGGACGAGTCGATGGTCAACATCGACAACGTCGACCTCTACCCGGTACTCGACGCGATGCTCGAGGCGACATCGATCAGCGATTGGAAGGCGTACTTCACGTGGCACCTCCTCAGAGCAACGGCATCTGCCATGCCGGAGGAGGTCGAGAAGGAGTCCTTCGAGTTCTACGGCAGGACCCTCGGGGGACAACAGCAGCAGAAGGACCGCTGGAAGCGAGTTCTCGGTGCAGGCTCCGGCGACATCGGCCAGTTGATCTCTCAGCTGTACGTCGCTGACAACTTCCCACCCGAATCGAAGCAACGCATGGAAGAGCTCGTCGACTTCCTGATAGTTGCGATGGGCGAGCGACTCAAGACGATCCCGTGGATGAGCGAAGACACCCGTGCCGAGGCTCTCCTCAAACTCGAAGGCTTCGGCTACAAGATTGGGTATCCGGATGTGTGGCGCGACTACACAGGACTCGAGATCGTTGAGAACGAGTGGCTTCGAAACCGTGTTGCGGCATCACGCTTCGAGTTCAGACGCAACATCAACAAGTTGGGTCAACCCGTCGACCCACACGAGTGGAGCATGGCCCCACACATCGTGAACGCGTACTACCACCCGCTGCGAAACGAGATCGTCTTTCCTGCAGGGATGCTCCAGCCACCGTTCTTCACCCCCGATGCAGACGATGCAGTGAACTATGGCGCCATCGGTTCGGTCATCGGGCACGAGATCACGCACGGCTTCGACGACCAGGGGAGCAAGTTCGATGCCACAGGCCAGATGCGCGACTGGTGGGCCGAGGCGGATGCTGCCGAATTCAAAGAGCGCGCTCAAGTCGTCGTTGCGCAGTTCGATGGGTACGAAGTTGAGGACGGCTTGACTGTCAATGGTGAGCTGACGCTCGGCGAGAACATCGCCGATCTCGGCGGCATCAAGGTTGCCCTTGCGGCGCTGCAGGCAGCCCAGGAAGGCGGAGGGGATGTGCTCGTGTCAGGGTTGACCCCCCAACAGCGCTTCTACCTCTCCTTCGCCCGAGCATGGCGGCAGAACTACACCGACGAGTACCTGCGCCTCCTGGTGAACTCCGATCCGCACAGTCCCAGTCACTTCCGGTGCAACGGGCCCCTCAGCAACCTCGAGTCGTTCGCCGAGGCCTTCGAGATCCCGGATGACTCTCCGTCAATGCGACCGGTCGATGAGCGTGCCGACATCTGGTAGCGGACTCCCCCACCAGGTGTATGGTCGGCGCCATGACGAAGGAGTACAAGCTCAGTGTGGGCAAGAGGTTCGGCAACACCGTTGTGAAACTGATGTCGAAGTTCGACAAGGGCCCCGCGTGGAAGCTCACCACGGCTGGCCGCAAGTCCGGTGAGCGGCGCGATGTGATGGTTACTCCGGTGACCGTTGACGGCACCGAGTACCTGGTCTCGCCGTACGGGGCAGTCAGCTGGGTACTGAACCTCCGGGCATCAGATCGGGCGACGCTCTCGCGAGGCAGCACCACGAGCCGGGTGAAAGCGGTCGAGATCGACGGAGATGAAGCCGGAAAGGTCCTCGCGAAGTACTACCACGAGAATGCCAAGTACGTTGCGGAGTACTTCGACTTTGAGCAGAACCCCACGATCACTGACTTCACACGGGTATCCAAGAGTCACCCCGTGTTCCGCGTCAAGCATCCGATGTGAGAGCAGAGTCAAGAATCAAGATTCCAGAGTCAAGACTTCTTGATTCTCGATTCTTGACTCTTGAATCTCGGGCGAAGCCCATCCCAGAAGGTGGCTACGAGAGCTGCTGCAGCAAAGGGCCAAACAAGTAGTTGGCCGGTTGACAGGGCCAGCACGGCGAGGGCAACGGCAAAGCCGAAACGGAGTAGGCGGTCTCTTGGGTTCATGATGGGCCTTCCGGGTTCGCCAGATGCTGCGGACCGGAACAATCTCTTGAGTGCTCCGGGAGTTTGTGCGCCGACGGCACGGCCGATCTCCTCCCCATCCGTGAGCGCGACGATGGTGGGCACGGCCCTCACGTTGTACTTCGCGGCTCGTGCCGAGTGTCTGGCCGAGTCCATTGGTGTGAAGACCACTTCGCCATCGAAGTCCTCTGCCACTTCTTCGACGAGCGGGGTCATGATCTTGCAGATACGACAGTTCGCACCCGTGAAGTAGAGAATCTCGGCACTGGCAGCTGGCATGGCGGTGAGGGTAGAACAAGATGCGATGGTCTGATCTGTCGTCCTCCCTTCAGGGAGGACACGCGAGCGCAGCGAGCGAGGAGGGGGTGCGAGCCTGCGAGCGTCGCGGGGCATGCCACCTACGACCCATTGCAGAACGCCGAACGCTCAACGCTGAACGCTCAACGTCCTGCCGTACCGGGTTCGCAGGCTCACAGCCCCTCCTGAACATCGACTTCGTCGCTGTTCCGTCCTCCCTGAAGGGAGGACAACTGCTCACTCAGCGCTTAGCTCTCGAAGATACCGTCCGGAAGGTCCACGATGACCTTGCGCCATTTGATGTCGACTTCGGGGACGAGTTCTGCCACGAAAGGCACTTCGCCCTTCACTCCATCTGGTGTTTCGATAACGATGCGGTCCTGCGCAGCGCCTGTGACGACGGCTGTGACTCTTCCAACGGGTTCGCCTTCGGCGTTGAGTACCGAGCACCCCACGAGATCCTCTGGCCACCACTCCCCCGGCTCAAGCTCGCGCCGATCCGAACGGTCGATCGCGAATTGGACTCCTCGCATCGCATCCGCAGCGTTGCGATCGTTGATCCCGCTGAACGTGATGATGTAGTCGCCTTGGTGAGGGCGGACCGCTTCGA
>CBETWC010000130.1:0-5792 GCA_965539925.1 uncultured bacterium | reverse complement strand
CACCAGATAACAGAAGGACCCCGATGATCATCGGGGTCCTTCTGTTATCTGGTGTTGCCTGAGACGCTACGCCGGTGCGTTGGCGGTCTCCTGCTCGGCTGTTTCCTGCTCGGCGATCTCCTTGCGCACGGCGTCCATGTCGAGGGCCTCGATCTGACCGATGAGTTCGATGAGGGCATCCTCGGGAAGGGCGCCCGGCTGGGCGAAGATGCCGACCTGATCCTTGAATGCAACGAGCGTTGGGATGGAACGAATCTGGAACTGCGCAGCGAGTTGCTGGTGTGCCTCGGTGTCGACCTTGGCGAATACGATGTTGGGGTACTGCTCAGAAACCTTCGCGTACGTCGGAGCGAACATCTTGCAAGGTCCGCACCACTCCGCCCAGAAATCGATGAGGACGATGTCGTTGTCCTCGATCGTGGACTCGAGGGTCTCAAGTGAAAGATCTACTGTGGCCATTGTGAATGGTCTCCGTTTCGGGTTTCGGTATTGGGGATTGTAACAGGATTATCAACTACCCCGGGGGGTATCTTATTCCCTTGCAGGATTCAACCGCTCGGCAGTCGTAAACTCCCTGTGATGTCTGCCCCTTCGACGCTCATTGACCTCGAAAAGGTTTCCGTCCGTGCTGGTGCCGTTCGCATCCTCCAGGATGTGTCCCTCACCGTTGAGCCGGGAGACGCTGTGGGCATCTTCGGGGCCAACGGAGCAGGAAAGACGACACTACTCCGACTCATCGCAACACTCCAACCGTACGCAAGCGGTGTTTGTTCCATCCTCGGCGTCGACCCGTCGACTGCTGATCGCTACGACGTGCGCCATCGCATCGGGTACGTGGGTCACACTCCTGGCTTGTATCCGGAGCTCACGTTGCTCGAGAACCTTGCCTTCGTTGCGGACGCTCGGGGTATCGACTCGAATCTTGCCTCGGAGGCTCTTGGCCTCGTCGGGCTTGGAGGCGCCGCCGATCGTCGTGTGGACCACTGCAGCCACGGGATGCAACGCAGGGCAGAGTTTGCTCGGATTGTGATGATGGAACCCGAGTTGCTCCTGCTCGATGAGCCGCATTCGGCACTGGATGCAGACGCCATCGATCTCGTTGACGGTCTTGTCCATCGAACGCTCGATCGCGGTGGTGCTGCCGTGCTGGTCTCCCACGACAGGGACCGCGTGAACAGCCTTGCCACGAGGACCCATGAGATCAAAGGCGGGACGTTGCTGTGAGGAACGCAGAGACATTCCCCTTTCTGAGCGTCCCCCCTTCATTGGGGGACGGCAGAGCGGAGCGATGCAGGGGGGTCGGCGAGCCTGCGAGCCTCGGAAGAGGAACAGACCTACGCCAGACCCTGCTCCGCAACGCTCGCAGGCTCGCACAGCCCCCCTGGCTCGAAGACTCGCCCGTCCCCCCACGAGGGGGGGACACATGAACGCTCCATCGTTCTTCCATCAGGTCATGACGATCACGCGGCGGGATCTCCTCCGTGAGCGGCGGTCGGGGGAGGTGCTGTGGGTAACGCTTCCGTTCGGAGCGATTGCGCTCCTGCTGGTTCCGCTGGCTATCGGGACGGACGCGCCGACACTCACAAGGATCGGCCCGGGGATGTTCTGGGTGATCGTGATGCTGTTCGGCGTGCTCATTGCAATCCGTCAGACGAATGCAGAGACGACCGCACAGCGAGACCTTGTGGCGCTCACCGGGCTCGATCCCGCAGCCATCTACGCAGGAAAGGCACTCGCCAGTTTCCTTCTCCTGCTCGTGTTCGAGCTGGTGCTGGGCGTCGTTACGATCGCTCTGTACGACGTTGCCCCTTCGGAGTGGCTCGTGCTCCCCGTGATCCTTTTTCTCGCCGCAGCAGGGCTGTCGCTGCTTGGCACGCTCGCGGCAGGAATTGTTGCCACAGGGCAGTCGGCGACGGCACTTGTGCCTCTCCTCGTTGCGCCGCTGTCGGTTCCGCTGCTGTTGGGCGCGACCCAGGCCCTCGAAGCTATACAGCTGGGCCGCAGTAGCCTCTCGTGGGTGCTGTTGATGACCATCGTTGTTCTGCTTCTCGCAGTCGCAGGGGTTCTCTCGGCACGGCCCCTCCAGGAGACTGCATGACGACAACGGAACTCCGTGTATCTGTCTGGCCATGGATCGTCATGGCTGTTGCGGGACTCGTCACGTTCGTTGCGGCAATGACCGTGCCCCCGGATGTGGTCCAGGGCCAGCTTTCCAGGATCATGTACGTCCATGTGCCTTCCGCCTGGCTCGCCTACCTCGCCTTCGGTGTCACGATGCTCGGTTCGGCCATGTACCTGTGGAAGAAATCCCTGACGTGGGACCACATTGCGCTCGCATCTGCTGAGATCGGCGTTGTTTTCACCGGGCTGGCCATCGGCCTCGGAATGATCTGGGCCAAGCCGACGTGGGGCATGTGGTGGACGTGGGATGCCCGTCTCACGCTCACAGCCATCATGTTCTTCGTCTATCTCGGCTACCTCGCCTTGAGGCGCACCACAGACGACCTCGATGTCCGTGCCAAGCGGGCAGCGATCCTCGGAGTACTCGCCGTCGTCCAGATCCCCCTCGTCCACTTCTCAGTCATCTGGTGGCGTGGCTTGCATCAGGCACCCTCCCTGGGAAGACCTGAGGGCCCGTTGATGGACACATCGATGGTGGTCACACTCTTGATCGCCGTATTCATGTTCACAGCCATGTACGTGGCGATGATGTTCAAGCGAATCGAGCTGGCAAAGCTCGAGGACGCTGTCCTCGTTGCAGAGCAGACCAGCTCAGGCCCAGTCGCTGGCGAAGCCGTATCTGCTCCTGATCTCACGAGGGGCTCCTGATGCTTCTGGCGATCGTGACCGCGGAGCAGTGGAACTGGGTCGGACTGGCATACGGCGTCACGTACATAGGTCTTGTCGCTTACGCGTCGTCGATCGCAGTGCGCATCTCCCGGGCCCGCAAGAAGCTCGGAGGCACGGAGTGAGGCGATACGCGAAATTCGTGATCCCGGCGGTCCTCATCATCGGTGTGCTCATCGTGCTCATGGTGAACCTCAGCTCATCGCTTGTGTACTACAACACTCCAGCCGAGGTTCAGGCCCGTGACGTTGACGGATCCAGGCTGCGCCTCGCCGGCCGCGTCGTCCCCGGCACGGTTGCTGAGCAGGCGAATACAGTCTCGTTCGCTGTTGATGACTGCGATATTGCAGTTGGTGTCGTGCATACAGGAGTACCGCCGGAGCTGTTCGCTGAGGGCATAGGAGTCGTCATCGAAGGCACGTGGGATGGGGAAGTGTTCAGGTCAGACACGATGCTCGTCAAGCACGATGAGCAGTACAGGGCGGACGCCGGGGACTACGACGAAGACCTGCATTCCTGCTCAGAATCGTGATCGCCCTCGCCGGATACGTCGCGATCTTCGTCGCCCTCGGGGCGGCGATCAGCATTGTGATCCAAGGGGTACGTCACGCCCGCGATGGAAGCCGGGCTGCGCTGCGCATCCCTGTCCTGGTCCTTCTCGGTTCGTCAGTGGCTTCGTTCGTCATCCTCGAGGTGGCGATTCTCACTCATGACTTCTCGATCGCCTACGTCGCGAACAACACGTCCACGGCTACACCATTCCTCTTCCTGTTCGCTGCAGGGTGGGCTGCCCTGGAGGGATCGATCGTCCTGTGGGGCCTCCTGTTGGCCGTGTTCACATACATCGTGTGGCGACAGCTCGATCACACCGATGGCCTGGGCGTCCTGGCGCTCGCGATCATCGGCGCTGTCTCGATCTTCTGGTTTGGACTCATGGCGACGGCTGCCAACCCGTTCGCCGTATGCACACAGTCAGGCGGCAACTTCTGCCTCAATTCCTCTTGGTGGCCTTTTGTCGCCATTGCCGTCCCCTCCGACGGCCTCGGACCCAATGTGCTGCTCCAGAACCACTTCCTCATGGCTGTGCATCCCCCAGTGCTCTACGTCGGCTACGTCGGGTTCACAGTTCCGTTTGCCTTCGCCGTCGCGGCTCTGTGGCGCAAGGAGACCGGGCGAGCATGGCTCGACCGCACGCACCGCTGGTCGATCATCTCGTGGGCATTCCTCGGTGCAGGCATCGTGCTCGGCGGCTGGTGGTCGTACGAGGTGCTCGGATGGGGTGGCTATTGGGCGTGGGATCCCGTCGAGAACGCTGCGCTCCTTCCCTGGCTTGTGGCAACAGCGTTCATCCACTCTGCGGTCGTGCAGCGGAAGCGAGGCATGCTCCAATCCTGGAACTTCATCCTCGTCATAGCCACATTTGCACTCACGGTCCTCGGCACGTTCCTCACCCGCTCGGGTGTGATCGCGTCTGTGCACGCGTTCAGCCAGTCGACCGTCGGGCCGCTGTTGTTGGGGTTCCTGGCGCTGATCGTGGTCGGCTCGCTCACACTGTTCGCCATCAGGGCTTCCGATGTGGCGCAGGCACCGAGGCTCGAGTCACTGTCCTCCCGCGAGGGCTACATCCTCGCGAACAACCTCGTCCTCACCGTGTTCGCCTTCACGGTGCTCTTCGGAACGATCTATCCGCTGATTGTCCAGGCGTTCTCAGGAGATGAGGTTGCCGTTGGCCGACCATTCTTCGACCGTGCAGTCGTACCCCTGAGTCTGCTCCTCCTCCTCGTGCTCGGTATCGGGGCGATCTCCCCCTGGCGAGTCGCGTCGGCTGAAGTCCTGTGGAAGCGGCTACGAGCGGCGACTGTGATGGGACTCATCGGTGGCGCTGGAGCCGTTGTGATCGGTATCGATTCGTTGTCAGTTGTACTCACGATCGCTCTCGGAATCTTCGTCCTCGCTGCGATCACGATCAGGTTCTTCTCCATGGTCCAGAAGCGTCCCGAACGGTTCCTGGCATCCGTTGCGAAGGTGTTCGGCAACGATCTCGGGTACTGGGGTGGGCAGGTGGCCCATGTGGGGCTGGTGTGCATGGCGATTGCCCTCGCCACGACCTCTGGCCTTGGTGTGCGCGAGACGATTGTCCTCTCACCGGGGGAGACGGCCACGGTGGAGGGGTACTGCATCGAGTATCTCGAACCGTTCTCCCGCACCGAGCCGAATCGTGTGGTTCAGGGAGTCCGGATCGCGGTCCTGGACGAGGCCTGCTCCACAACCAAGGCTGAGCTCGAGCCACGCATCAACACCTATGAAGGATCCTCGCAGCCCATTGGCACACCCGACGTGTGGACGGGCCTGATCGATGACGTCTATGTAGGCATCGCCGGGGGTAATGCCGAGCGGATCGAACTCAATGTGTTCATCTTCCCTCTGCAGTGGCTGCTGTGGGTTGGAGGCCTGATCATGGTTGCCGGCGGAATCATCGCCCTGGGGAGGAAACCGCAGAGGCGTCGCGAAGCGTCAGAGGATGTGACAGCACAAGAACCAGGGACGACGAATGTCTGAGCGGACGAGGAACATCATTGCGATCGGTCTGTCTGTTGTCGCGCTCGCCGTGATCCTCTTCGGGTTCTCGTCAGATCCTGCCTCGGCACCGACAGCTGAGGACCGCGTTGCATCGCTGTCCGGCTCGATCCGTTGCCCGTTCTGCAACGGTGAGTCCCTTGCTGACTCCCAGGCAGGTGTTGCCGCCGACTACCGGGACCTGATCGCCGAACGTGTGGCTGCGGGAGCGACCGACGAAGAGATCCTGGAGGAGTTTGCCGCGAATTTTGGCGACTCGTTCATCCTTGACACCTCGACCTCTGCCTGGTCGGTTGCGCTGTGGGTGATTCCCGCACTCGCTCTGATCGGCGGCGCCGGTGTGGTGGTGTGGATGAGGAGAAAGACAA
>CBETWC010000129.1:0-5822 GCA_965539925.1 uncultured bacterium | reverse complement strand
GGGGGAGCCGATCGAGTGGGATCCGAGCTACACCCAGCAGGTTGATTATGAGGTAGAACTTGCGGTCGTGATCGGATCTCATGCCAGACACGTCTCTGAGGAAGATGCACTCTCGCACGTGTTCGGGTACATGGCTGCGAACGATGTTTCGGCGAGAGACATCCAGTTCGGTGATGGACAGTGGCTCCGTGGCAAATCGCTCGAGTCATTCCTCCCGACCGGTCCTGTTCTTGTCACCGCGGATGAGATAGACGATCCTCAGAACCTGGAGCTCTCGCTCCGTGTCAACGGAGTGATCAAGCAGCGAAGCAACACTTCAGAGATGTACTACTCCATCCGTCACGTGATCAGCTTTGCGTCCAGGGCGTTCACGCTCCTTCCGGGTGATGTCATCTTGACAGGTACGCCTGCTGGTGTAGGTGTGTTCCGGGATCCGCCGGAGTTCTTGGCTGCTGGCGACGTCGTGGAGATCGAGATCGAGAACATCGGTGTGCTACGCAATGATTGCGTGGCTTCGTCGGTCCGGTAGCAAGCGTCAGAGAGTCCCTTTGTGAGCAGCACTGACACGGAACGAGGCAATCGGTTCATCGCCGCTGCTCAGGCTGCGGGGTGTGATGTTGAATGGATGCACGTCGAAGACCTCGCCAGTCTCCCGTTGGTGGAAGGTGCAGTTATCAGTCGTGGTGCGCTGGAGCGCTATCCGGCGCTTTCGGGCAGGGCAACGCGGCCCATGCCTTCGCCTTTGGTGTCGTTTCCTCAGGGTGTGATATCAGGAGAGCTCGGCATTGCCGAAACGGGTTCGGTACTGGTTGTTGAGGACGAACTTCCTGACAGGCTTGTGTCGATGATGTCGGAAGACCTCGTGGTGCTCCTCGGTGCAGATGAAGTCGCCGAGCGGCTGGAAGCGGCAACCGAGTGGCTGTCGCGAGCTGAGCCGATGCCGTTGTATGTCGTGCTGGTTACGGGACCTTCACGAACCGCGGACATCGAGCGTTCCTTGACGATTGGTGTGCAGGGTCCTTCAACAACGCGCATTGTCTTGGTGGGGGAGAAGCCATGACACCGGACCCAGGGACACGTGGACAAGACGAAGCTGGAGGGCAGCTCTCTGCGTCGCTTCTCGGTTTCCAACAAGCATGGAGGACGGACCGAGGGAGACGGATTGAAGAGCTCGACGAACAAGGCGGGTTCGAGCGTCTTCGTCATGAACTTGCCACAGCCAAGAGCGTCTCTCGTTCAGATTGGCAGGAGCAGATCGACAGGTTCACTGCAATGGCGCAGGAGGCCGGTTCCACAGTCGTCCTGGTCGACACGGCTGAGGAAGCGAATCGATATGTGATCGATCTGTGTCGTGAGAAGGGTGCGGGTCTTGTTGTGAAGGGCAAGTCGATGGCGACCGAGGAGATCCGCCTCAACGATGCGCTCCTTGACGCGGGAATCACACCGTTGGAGACCGATCTGGGGGAGTGGCTTGTCCAACTGGCAGGTGATCATCCTTCGCATCTGGTGATGCCAGCCATCCACATGAGCCGTCAGGAGGTCGCTGCACTCCTCGAGCGGGTTGTGGGCCGACCATTCGATGATGACGACATCCCTGCAATGGTCGCCGCAGCACGGACAGAGCTGCGCGAGGACTTCGGCAGCGCAATGGTGGGTATGACAGGGGCGAACGTACTTGTTGCCGAGAGCGGATCCATCGTGATCGTATGCAACGAGGGCAATAACAGGATGTCGGTCGCCCTGCCCGACACGCACATCGTTGTTGCCGGTATCGAGAAGCTGGTCGGGACGATGTCTGATGCAATGAACATTGTTCGATTGCTCCCACGGTCCGCGACAGGACAGGTGATCACGACCTACACCAACTTCATCACCGGACCGCGACCCGGCCAGGATCAGCACATCGTCCTGATCGACAACGGTCGTACCGAAATGAGTCGCCGCCCCGAGTTCGCAGATGCACTGTCGTGTATCCGTTGTGGTGCCTGTGCAAATGTGTGCCCCGCATTCCAAGTGGTTGGAGGCCATGAGTTTGGTCACATCTACACGGGACCGATCGGTCTTGTTGTGACCCCGTTCCATCACGGGCTCCAAGCCGCGGTTGCACCACAGGAGCTGTGCGTTGCATGTGGAGCATGTACAACGGTCTGTCCCGCAGAGATCCCGCTCGCACAACAGATCCTGACACTGCGCAAAGACGTACGCGAACAGGCGACCGGTGGCTATGGGCGGCGCCTGCTGCTTCGCCTTTTCGCCAAGCGTTGGGTCTACGCGGCTGGCATCCGCATCGGCTCGGTCGTCACATGGCCATTCAAACGCGGAGGCATTCTGCGGCTCCCCGTGAGCACTCCATGGACATCCTGGAGATCAGCCCCGGCGCTTCCCTACACGCCAGCCCGTCGCCGACTTGGTACCCGGCCAGCGGCAGACGACGGACGGCCGAGTGTCGGTGTCCTGCTCCAATGCGTGAGCGACAGGGTTGCACCCGACATTGCCGTTGCGTCCGTCACGCTGCTCGAAGCAGCAGGTTACGACGTCGAGATCCCGCAATCCCAGCATTGCTGTGGCCTACCAGCGTATGACAGCGGCGAGTGGGGCATTGCACGCACTATGGCCCGTGACACGCTGCGAACATTCGAACACTTCGATCTCGTCATCACCCCAGCGCCCTCGTGCGTTGTCGCGATGGCCCACGAATATGAGCACCTGTTCAAAGATGATCCGGAATGGCTGAAAGCAGCCAGGGAACTCGGACCCAAGGTTCGAGATCTCGTGTCATTCGTTGAGTCAGAGGTTGCGAAGTTGAGCTTCAAGGCTGACCCGCCCTCCGATGCGGTGACTGTGCACCGCTTCTGTCAATCCGGCAACGTGCTCGGGCACACGAACGAGATGGATCGTCTCCTGACGGCGGCTGGGATCGCCGTCGTGGAGCAAGCCGAACCTGGCGTGTGTTGCGGTTTCGGCGGGTCAACGTCGGTGACCTCGCCAGAAGTATCTGAAGGCATATCGAAACGCAAACTCGCTTCACTTCAGGCAGCCGGAGTAGCAACCGTCGTGACAGACAACCCAGGATGCGTCCTGCACCTGCGCGGCATCGTCGACGCTGCCGGTATCGACCTCGAGATCCTCCACCCAGCCGAGATCCTCGCCAAGCGTCTTGCTCAGGAATCGCCCGAATGAAGAAGGATCCTGCCGGTGCCTGGTATCGATCAGGGAGCACGACGTGAACCTTCGCAATGCTCTTGTCATCGACTTCTCCGACGCGGAGCGGGCCGATCGAGCCTTGCTGCGTGGAAAGGGAGGCGACTCGGTCACTCAAGAGCGGTGGTTTTCCACGATGGGACTCGGATTCCGGATCGTCTGTAGCGGCGCCTCCTGCTTCTTCGCCACGATTCGGATCCGTCTATCCTCCCAACACTGTCGATCGAGATTCCTGTGCCGCCCATCTTTCTCCTCTTTCCGCGGGCGGCACAGGATCGAGGTACTGGGGCGTCCTCCTGTCTCGGTTCCTGGCATGTTGGTGAGGGTCTCTGCCTTCGGTTCGAGGCCCTTACCAACAGCACGCGGGCTATCCACCGACAAAGCCTCTCTGTAGGACGCGCTCAGGACGCGTTTCATTGAAAACTGGTGAAAGGTACTGCAAACTGGTGAACACTCGGATCCCATGGTGTGTATGCGTTGCTGCGCATACCGCCCGGTCAGGGCATCGCGGCGGAACGGACTGGTAGTCCGTTTGTCGAACTCGTAAGGATCGCTTCGCTCCCTTCGCTGTCTGCCTGGTGGCTTGGGTTCATGCTGCGTAGTCGGGGATCGCCCTTGCCGTGTGTTCGGTGCTGAAGGTCCAAGCCCCAGCCCCGGAGCCGAGATATCCCTTGTACCGCAAGGGATAACGGCTGATTCTGTTGACATTCATCTGGGCGCCGATGAACCCCTCGTGTCGCGTTTCGCTCGCGGGGCCGCTCCTCGACAGTTCACGAAGCCCATTGAGATCCTCCGGAACGGGCAGCACTGCCACGTTGTGCTCGGAATCCGGATCCTCGATCGGGTATCAATGGACCCACCATGGCACCCTATCTGTCGCCCCGCTGAGTCAAATGGACTGGCTCCGCCAAACCGGGGGAAGACCACAGTCTTCGATGAACCCGGACCGGTTCAAGTTCTTGGATTGGAATGCGTCTCGTCGGGCAGATCGTCGTAGCGGGTGAAAACGTTGGCTATGATGCCAGCCATGAGAATCCTCTCTTTAGGCGTTGCGATGTGTTGTTGCTGTTGTAGCGGCGCCGCGCGTAGAGGTTCATAGCAGTCATCCCCAACCAGATTCATTACCTCGTATCACCCGCCCGGAGCACCTGCTGGAGCGGGTCTCTTGTATTCCAATCACTGTTCACGCCGACAGAAGGAGCCGACGATGACCACCAGTATCCGAGTTACATCATCTCGAACTTCGGACCATGCCTTGCGCCGGTTCGAGGATGTCAGGGATCTTCTGCCTGACGTTGAGAACCCGACGCCCCTGGTACGTGTACGTAATTCTGTGTCCGCTGACAACGTGTATCTCAAGCTTGAGTGGCTCAACCCATTCGGCTCGATCAAAGACCGCGCAGCTTCTTATCTTGTCCGCGGCATGATTGAGAGCGGTGCGCTTGATGACCGTGAGATCGTGGAAGCGTCGTCAGGTAACACGGCCATTGCGCTGGCCGCGATCGGTGCCCTCAATGGGGTGAAGGTCACGATCACGATCCCTGACGGTGTCCCTGAGGAGACGAAGACGATCCTAAGGATGCTCGGAGCCGAGGTATGGGAGACACCTGACGAGCTGTGTCCCGTTGATCATCCCAAAGACGGCGCGATAGCCCTTGCACGGTCCCTTGCTGCCTCTGACGGAGGAACCCGATACGTCATGGCGGATCAGTACGAGAACCCGGACAACGTGCGGGCCCACTACGAGACGACAGGACCCGAGATCTGGAACCAGACAGAAGGAGAGGTCACCGCATTCTTTGCAGGGTTCGGTACATGTGGAACGCTCACCGGTATTGGACGGTACCTCAAAGAGCGGAACCCGGACATACGCGTCATTGCGATTGAACCACAGAAGGGTCACCGGCTCCCAGGACTCAAGAGCTTTGCTGAAGCAAACGAACCAGGGAACCTCGATCGGAGTGTCATTGATGATGTCGTCACCGTCCCAGACGACGATGCCTATGCCATGACACTGCACCTCCACCGCAAGGACGGACTGATGGTGGGGCCATCAACAGGTGCCATCGTCCACGCGATCAACGAGTACAGCGACTTGTCTGAAGGGGTGGTCGTTGGTGTGTCCCCTGACACAAGTGCGAAGTACACGACGTACTTCACCGAACTGCTCGGGACCCAAGGGCTTCCCGCATGACCACCATTGGAAACGAACCACGGAGAACTGCCTGATGACAACCGACAACACTCCTCAAGTGACACCCACAGAAACACTCGACACCTCAGGGCTGCTCTGCCCCCTACCCGTGTACAAAGCAGCGCTTACCCTCAAGTCCATGGAACCAGGCGAAGTTCTCGAACTGATCTGCACCGACCCCGGTTCACTCGCCGACATCCCCGCGTTCACCCGCCAGAGAGGCGACCTCCTCCTCGACATCGACGACCGGGGTGCCACACAGGTGTTCCGGATCGAGAAAGGAGAAGGCAAATGACGACAGCAACACATCCCGAAACGTCTGACACAACACCAGCAAGAGAGACGAGGCGGCTCGCCCTTGTCGCATCGAAAGGAACGCTCGATCAAGCCTATCCGCCACTGATCCTGGCCACCACAGCGGTTAGCC
>CBETWC010000128.1:0-5829 GCA_965539925.1 uncultured bacterium | reverse complement strand
GTCATCGTCGAGGATCTCCGCCGCCGTCCCCGGAAGCGTTCCGAGCCCAGCCTCGCGAAGTCTGACGAGCAACTCTCGGATCGTCATCTCTGCCGTCTCGGCACCCTGCCAGATCTCCAGCGGTGTGTACCCGTGGATATGGATGTCAGGCACCCGCGTCTTGATCGCCTCGACAACTTCGACATAGAACCGGCCGGTGAACTCGGGATGGATACCTCCCTGGAGACACACCTCCGTAGCTCCCCTGTTCCACGCCTCCTCTGTGAGGTCGACAATCTCCTCTATGGACATCAGATACGGTTCGCCGCGCAGATCGAGGGATCGGGGTCCCTTGGAGAACGCGCAGAACCCACATTTGAAGTAGCACTGGTTGGTGTAGTTAATGTTCCGGTTCACGATGAACGTGACATCATCGCCAACGATCCTCTTGCGCAGGACGTCAGCGACATCGGCGATCGCCTCGACATCCTCACCGTGCGCGCCGATCAGTGCCTCCACCTCATCCCGTGAAGGGGCGTGACCTTCAAGAGCCCTCTCGAGGATCGGAGCGATCGCTGCCGTGGAGGCAGCCGACGATGACCTTCCAGCTTCTTGCCACGTCTTGTCAGGCCAGGCAGCCGATATCCGTGAGACCGGCTCAGGGGTGCCGACGTCTCTTCCCGGGGCCCATTCGGTTCGTGGTCTTGCTCTGCCGCGCCCGTCGATCTGGTTGAGATAGGCGGCGAAGGCACCCGGCTCGAGTTCACCGGCAACCTCGTCGTACCCGATATCGATCGGGAAGGCGGTGCGTTCCACGAGCTGACCGCGTGCAAGGTTGTCGCGCAAGTCACCGATCCGCTCGGTGTCCCAATCCCTCAGGAGAAGGTCCGTTGCTCCCTCGGACACGGCCTTCAGCGCATCCTCTACGGAGTTGACGAAGGTTGACACTGAGGCAGATGAGCCCGGAAGGTTCACCAATGAGGCGGCTCGGGAAACCGATGACCGCGCCGTACGCAGGAACGACGCTCTCGTGAACGCCAGGGCTTCGGCAACCTCCATTGCGGTGCCATCGTCCACGACCGTGATCCGCCAACCAGGGATTGCACCCTTGCGGAACTCCTTGATGTGTCGCGGAGCAAGGGCATACGCCGGGGCAGGGACGTCCTCAGCACCACTTACAAGAAGGAGCCCGCCCTTGTGGGCCCCAACGATGTCTGACAATGTCGGCTTCGCGATCTCGACAGCGAGGGTGCCTTCACGTCGACGTGTCGCTGCCCACATCTCGTTGGCCGAGTCGGCGGGGCGAAGTTGCAGGAATGTGACGGTGTTCATGACGGCTGCGATGCTGTCGGGGAAGCTTCAGGAACCGCAGCGTACCCGTCCGATGTTGCCCGTCCGACGGCCGCTTCGATCAGTCCGGAATCGATCCAGTTGCTTTTCAGGTACTCGGGGTAGACAGGGAGCCTGGGTCGGAGATCGAAGCCAGCCCCCGAAGTGATGTTGGTCAGTCTCTCGATAGCTGGCCACGGCGCCTCAGGATTCACCCAGTCGATCGTAAGGGGGCTCACTCCTCCCCAATCATTGATACCAGCGTCCAGGTAGATCGAGAAGTCGTCGGTCAGATTCGGTGGAACCTGCACGTTCGCTTCAGCACCGAAGATCCACCGCGCGAGCGCAACGACCCGCACGAAATAGGGGATGTCGGGTTCCGGGGAGTGGCGCATCCGGGTGTTTGCCTTCGCCCTGAAGTTCTGGATGATGAACTCCTGAATGTGGCCGTACTCGGAGTGCAGGTCCCTGAGAGCGAACAGGCTGTCCACGACCTCACTCGGGGTCTCCCCTATCCCGACGAGGATCCCAGAGGTGAACGGTACCTTCTGCCGTCCGGCCGCTCGGATCGTGTCCACACGGACAGAGGGGATCTTGTCCGGGCAGTTGTGGTGCGGCATGCCGGGTTCGGTGAGCCGGTCCGAGATGTTCTCGAGCATCAGTCCCATCGATAGGTTGGTCGGGCGGAGCTTCGCTATGTCTGACTCCGTCATGATCCCCGGGTTGGCGTGAGGGAAGAGTCGTGTCTCGCTACGGATCAGATCGGACATCTGCACCACGTAGTCGATTGTCGACGAGGCGTTGTGTTGATCGAGGAACTCACGGGCTTGGGGCCACTTGTCCTCGGGCCGGTCACCCAATGTGAGGAGAGCCTCGGTGCAGTCGAGATCGTCGCCTGCACGTGCAATGGCCAGAACGTCCTGTGGGGTCAGGTACTCCCCGCCTGCGCCCGGGGGTTTGACGAATGTGCAGTACGTGCAGGTGTCGCGACACAACGTGGTGAGAGGGATGAAGACTTTGCGCGAGTAGGTGATCGTGCGTCCATGTCCCTCATCACGCAGTCGCCTGGCCTCCTCCAAGAGGGTGTCTACAGGTTGCTCTCCGGTCAGAAACGCCAGCGCAAGAGCTGGATCGGGTGGCGACAAGGACATCGGACGACGGTATCACGCCGGGGCAGCATCGGGGACGATGTCGCCTTCGGATGGGAGACCAACCGCATCTGGAATATCGCGTTCCACGTGCCGTATCGGACCAATCGTCCAGGCAAAGACGGACATCGCCACGACCGACAGGCCAGCCAACACGAAGAACAGTCCGTATGCCGCCGTCGCGCCGCTTCCGAAGACTGCCTGAAGCCAAGTTCCAATCTGGGAGTCCCCGGTCATGAGAGGCACCAGCACACGATCCGCGAGAGGACCGACCGCGAGGAGGCTGATGGGAATAGCGGCTTGCGAGACCGCTGAACGAACGGCGAACACGCGCCCCTGAACGTCCGGGTCGACCTTGGCCATCCAGATCGCTTGGCTGAAGGCGCCGCCGATCGGAAGAACGAACATGGCTCCCCAGAAGCCGATCACGATGACGGGAAGACTCGCGACTGATCCCACGAGAGCCATCGCAGCGCCAAGGACGACACCCATTCCAATGATGCCGAGAACCTTGTTGTCAAGTCCCCGCCACGTCGACGCGATGATGGCGCCAACCAGCATCCCTGTGCTGCCCAGTGAGAACACGATTCCCATGGTCGCCGCGTCGGTGATCGACAGCAGGTAGGCGGTCACGAGCGGCATGATTCCGCCGAAGGCAAAGTTGATAGCAGCGAAGTACAGGAGCAATCCGAAGAGGCCCTTGCGAGCGAAGATGTACTTGAAGCCGTACTTCGTTTCATGCCACACCGAGCCCTTGGCATCGGCACCCGCCTCACTCACAGGAGGCTTGGGGAACCTGACGACCAGCAGCGTCCCGACAGCGAAGGTGAACGTTGCGACATCGATGGCGATGAGCAGCCCGAGTCCGCCGAGCGCAACCATGATGCCGCCGAGCGCGGGTGCCACGAGGTTCCCGATGGCATCAGCCATCTGGACCATGCCGGAGGCTTGCGAGTACCGCTCCTTGGGCACAAGGAGTGTCGTAGCCGCTTGGTAGGCGGGGAACTGGAACGCTTGGAACGCTCCGGATACAGCACCGATAGCCGCAAGGGCAGGGATTGTCAGGTTGCCTGTGATATACAAGGCGACCATGACGAGCGTTCCCGCTCCCGCTCCCGCGTCAGAGATGATCATGACCCAGCGCCTGTCCCAGCGGTCGACGAAGGTACCGGCGATCGGCGAAATCAGAATCCTGGGCAACTGGCTTGCGAGGAGGACGACTGCAAGCTGGGTGACGGATCCCGATTCAAGGAACACCCAGATACTGATTCCGAACCAGGTCAGGCCGCTGCCAACGATCGAGATCACCTGGCCGAACCACACGATCAGGAACGTGCGATAGTTGTCCCGAGTCACGGGCTCGCCGGCTTCTGTGTTCCGTGTCGATTCATTCACGACGGTATTGTCGGGTTTTCCCGACCATATGTCAAGTGCCGATCTGCATGCTCACCGACGGTAAGGTCGCTGCATGCCAAGGTACATCGCCATTGTTGGACTCGGATTGCTCCTAACGGCGTGCTCCCCGGGGCCACAGGACACGGTTGCCACGACCACAACGGTGCCGGTGACGACCACGACACGTGCTCCAAGCAATGAGATCTGCCTGGCAGGCGATCTCCCCTTCGGCGAGAACGGACTCATCGCTGCTCTCGGTGATGACGAAGGCGATGCGTCGACCCTCGCTGAGATTCGCTGGGATCCATCAGTAACGTGTGAACGCCTCACGGTGAGCTTCGGGGTCGGATCGGGCGCACCCGCGGCAACACTGGGGCCGACGGGAGTCTCCGTGATCCCCTTTGCGGGCGTCGTTCGCGTCGTCCTACCTGCTGAGATCGTCGGGACCGCAATCGCCGACACGCTCCTCGAGGGCGACCTGATCCACTCCGCATATGTGTTCCGCAATGATGAAGTCCTTGCTATCGACATTCACGCGGTGGACGGTGTTCCGATCGCAGCAAGAGCGTTCACGACAACATCCCCAGCGTCACTCGTCATCGACGTCAGGCGAGCAGAGACACAGGCCGTTCCGGTCGGCCTAACGGCGACCAACACTGCTGTGGTGTTCAGCCCAACTCCGGGTCCCCTTTCGTATCCAATGGTCGTAGAGGGGTACGTCGCCCCGGGCCTCCCCTCGTTCCACGTGCAGCTACTTGACGACGGCGAGCCCTTCATCGACCGATCGATCGCTCTTGCCGGCTCCACAGATGCGTGGCAGTTCTTCGAGTCGAGAATCGATGAGGGCCCCCTCGGGTCAGCCGTGTTGTTCGTGGGCACGGTCGATGCCGACAATCGACCGGAAGCGGGTGCCCTGGTATCGGTGACGATGGAATGAGAAAGCAGCCAACAGGTTTCAGGTGTCAGGCATCAGGTAAGAAGTCATGAGTAAGACACTCCATTGGTTCAGGGTTGGCGGGCACGACATCGTTGATGTCGGCGAGGTCACCGTTGTGCAGGCAGGACATCACACGATCGCGCTCTCTCGGACCGAGTCGGGATGGGGGGCCATTGCAAATCGGTGCCCTCACCAGGGTGGTCCGCTGGGAGAGGGCCTCATCGAGGAGTGCTGGCTGATCTGCCCCTGGCACGGTTGGGAGTACGACCCGGTCAGTGGCGAGACACCCGGGCCGTTCGATGACAAGGTTGCCTCCTACGAGGTGGAGGAACGCACGGATGGCATCTATGTCGCCGTGCACGAACCCGAAGAACATGAAGAGACGCTCATGACCCAACTCGTGAACAGGTTCGTTGAAGGTGGAGTCGACACCGTGTTCGGCATGGTCGGACACTCGAACCTCGGGTTCGCTGATGCGTTGAGGGCGGCCGAGATTGCCGGAGAACTGCGATTCATCGGCATTCGCCACGAAGGGGCTGCTGCATTCGCTGCTTCGGCCTTTGGGAAACTCACCGGTCGACCGGCAGCATGCTTCGCTATTGCTGGTCCCGGCGCAACGAATCTGTACACGGGCATGTGGGATGCGAAGCTCTCCACCACTCCCCTGCTCGCTATCACCGGACAGATACCGACCCGCAATCTCGGAACGCGCGCCTTCCAGGAGGTTCCCCTCGAACTGGCTCTCGGACCCGCTGCAGGATGGTCGAAGCGGCTCTCAGCCGGCGATGGGCCCGAGGTGGCAACCGCGATGGTCAACTACGCGATAACGCAACATGACGTCGCCCACCTCATCATCCCAGACGACGTCCAGACACTCCCTCCCGGCGTTGAGACACCGCACGGTCCCATGCCCACGCCAAATGCGCTACCGCTCGCACCAGCCGATGCATCCAAGATCGCCGACCTCATCGATGGCGCCGAGAACCCGCTGTTCGTGATCGGAAGAGGCGGAGCGCGAGCATCCGATCAGATTCTCAGACT
>CBETWC010000127.1:0-5854 GCA_965539925.1 uncultured bacterium | reverse complement strand
TGACGCGCAGCAGGTGGGTCGCGACCACATCGTCGAGGACGGCGACATTCTCGAGATCCACTCCTAGAGTCGCCGCCATGGCAGATTCACTACAAGAGATCCTGGCTTCGTTGCCCGTCGACAGCGAGATCATGGCGTGCGACCCTGCTCTTGCAGACACCGTCCAATTCTGCGACGCCTACGGCTTCGAACTCGATGAATCAGCCAACACCATCCTCGTCGTCGGCAAGACCGACCCACCTGTGTACGCCGCATGTGTCGTTCTCGCGAACACGCGCCTCGATGTGAACAAGGTCGTAAGAAAGAAGCTCGGCGCACGCAAGGCATCGTTCGCCAACGCCGAGGACACCGAACGGCTCACCGGCCAGACGATCGGAGGCGTGACACCCTTCGGACTGCCCGACGACCTCCCGATCTGGGTGGACGCGCGAGTCATGAACCGCCCCCGGATCATCCTCGGTGGTGGGAGCCGCGACCGCAAGGTCCTCGCTGCGCCCGAGATCCTCACCGCACTGGGAGCAGAGGTCGTCGAAGACCTCGCCAGACCGATCTAACCCTCAGAAACCTCGTCCTCCCTTCAGCCTCAATCCACGAGGTGGCGTGGCTCGAAGTGGGATCCACCCTTGCGCTGCAGCGGCTGGAGCTGATCGACAGATGCACGGTTTGTGTGCATGCCCAAGTCCTCCCTTCAGGGAGGACGGGCGAGGCTTCCGAGCCAGGAGGGGGTGCGAGCCTGCGAGCCTCATACGGCAGGGCATCGTGGACCACAAGCACAAGCGACAGAAACTCGCACGAGCGTTGATGTGTGAGATGTCGTGCCGCGCGCCGAGACGCACACACTTCTCCTCTTCAAGAACCGGCTCGAGGTCGTCGTCCGCAACGCTCGCAGGCTCGCACCCCCTCCTGAACATCGACTTCGTCGCTGTTCCGTCCTACCTGAAGGGAGGACAGTGACTATTTTGGGTAGTGGTCACTTGGTGGAGCTTTGGCGGATTTATACCCCCTGGGGGTATGATTGGGGTATGGACCTGCAAAACGAAGACCGCGACGACATCATCAAGCGCCTCAAGCGCGTTGAGGGACAGCTCCGTGGCCTTCAGGCGATGATTGACGAGGGTCGAGAGTGCAATGACGTGCTCACACAGTTCGCCGCAGCGAACCGCGCGTTGAGCAGGGCAGGCTTCCGGTTCTTCTCCGCAACGATGGAGCAGTGCCGCCTCGACCCCGCACTCGCAGATGAAGAGGGGTACACCCCCGAGGTGCTGGAGAAGATGTTCCTCCGCCTCGGCTAGAGATCCAGGAAAGCAGAGAAGGCCGTCGATTCCCTCGGGAGTCGGCGGCCGATCTGTTTTCGAACAGATGCCAGATTCCAGACCGCTGCGCTGCCAGATTCCAGACAAGTGTCGCTACGGTTGGGCCAGCGATCAATGGAGACAGCATGACTGACAACCTGCCTGCAGTGCCCCAAGAGGAGCCCAACCCAAGGGACATGCCTTCAGACTCAAGAGGATGGGCAGTTGCCGCTCATCTCCTGCCGCTCATCAGCCTTGCCATCTTCGGACCGCTCTTCGTATGGCTCATCAAGAGGGACGAGGATCCATTCGTTGAGGGCCACGGCCGCGAGGCGCTCAATTTCCAGCTGTCGATCCTGATCTACGCGATCGTGTCAGGCTTCCTGCTGTTCGTGTACATCGGATTTCTCCTGCTGCCTGCGGTATTCATCTTCGGCTTCGTCATGATGATCATCGCTGCCGTAAAGGCAGCGAATGGCGAGGAGTACCGCTACCCGCTCACTCTGCGGATGATCAAAGAGCGCTAAACGACCGGGACCGCCAGCGTTCCCTCGTAGTTGCTGAGGTCATCTTTGACCACGATGACTTCACCGCCTGCAGCTTCGATGAAGCCAGCGGCGACACCCGAGCGATAGCCGCTCACGCAGTAGACAACCACTGATCCGCCATCCACGAAGCGACCCGCGTCGGACGCGACATCGGCGAGATGGGCCAGATCGGCACCCGGGATCACTCCGGACCGTTGCTCGACCGGGTCGCGCACATCGAGCACTGCGTAGGGGATGTCCCTGCCCAACTGCTTGAAGGTCACAACCTTTG
Source organism: uncultured bacterium (assembly GCA_965539925.1). Classification (GTDB taxonomy): domain Bacteria; phylum Actinomycetota; class Acidimicrobiia; order Spongiisociales; family UBA5794; genus B3-G11. Next base: position 3,743 of record CBETWC010000127.1, on the reverse strand, counting down.
TCGTCGCTAGATCTTCATCGGTGAAATCGGACAGGTCTGCAGGGTCGATGCGACCGACAACATCATCCCAACCGATCCGTTGGAGATGTGTCCTTACCGTGCCTGCATCCTCGATCGACCCGACGAGGACGACGGGAGAACCCCATTCCATGGTCCATCCCATGTATACGGCGTCATCGTTCGACACTTCGAACGACAGCGAGCCAGGGAGATGCCCTGCGGCGTACTGCGCGAAGGGGCGCACGTCCACGATCGGCAGGCCAGAAATCCCTTCGGGTCCATCGATGATCGGCAGGTCCTCGATGGGCGGGGCACCCATGGACTCAAGGTTGGAGGGACCCATGTGCCTGTAGTAGGCAGGGAACCGCTTGTACCCCATGACCTGGCCCATGCCGAATGCCTGGGCCGATGGAGCGATGAGCGCGGGGTTCTGGAGCTTCTCCCGGCCAACAGTGCTTGTGGTGTCCGCCACATCAGAGGCAGAGCAGAATGATCCGCTCCCGTGTGTCGGAGCGACAACCGACGGATCGGGTAGCTCATCCGCAATGCGGTGCATCGACGCGTACTGGCCACGTAGCAGTATCTCCGTCTGGTCAGGACCGAGTAGATCGGATCGGCCGACTGCACCGACGAGCATCGAACCACCGCTGAAGATCGCGACAGGACCCTCCGGAGATTCGAGCACATAGGAGGTGTGGTTGTGCGTGTGCCCGGGCGTGTGCATGGCACGCATCACCCATCCGCCGACCGAGGTCGTTTCCCCGTCCGCAAGCGGCTTGTGTTCATAGGGCGCTCCGGTGTTCGCGGGAAGCACGTACATTGCCCCGTGAGCATCCGCAAGGCGCTTACCACCACTCACATAGTCGTTGTGGATGTGAGTCTCGAAGACAGCAACGAGGGTCGCATCGATCCCGGAAAGCACGTCCTCGAATCGATCGAGATCGCGTTGGATGTCAACGGCGACAGCCTCATCACCGACGACCACGATGTACGAGTGGTCACCGAGGCTCGCTGTTGAAACCTGTCTTGCGTAGGCACTCGTGCCTGCCGCGGAGAAATCGAGGAGCATGTTGGGGAACCCTTTGGATTGATGCGGAGTCAGAGTACTATACCCCCCTGGGTACCTGCCGGGTACTCATGCCCCACAAAGGAACAACAATGCCTGACAGTGACAGGACGACAGTCGATGTCGTCGCTGCCCAACAGATGGCCGACGACGATGGATACATGATCCTCGACGTCCGCACGGAGCGTGAGTTCAAGCAGGGTCATCCACCAGGTTCGGTGCACATGGTTCTCAACACCATCCCCGAGCGCCTCGACGAACTGAAGGGGAAGAAGATCCTCGCGTTCTGCCGAAGCGGCAATCGATCGGGAGCAGCTGCACGATTCCTCGCACAACAAGAAATCGAAGCGCATAACGTAGTGGGCGGCATCCTTGCCTGGTCACACGCAGGCCTGCCCCTGACGAAAGGTCCCCAACAATGACACACAAGATGAGAACCCTTCTCGCAAGCCTCATGCTCGGTGCGATCGTTCTCGCCGGCTGCTCCTCGAGCACCGCAACGCTCGAAACCGTGAGTCCCGATGCTGCTGCAGCGGTGATCGCAGAAGAGTCGAACGAGATCATCCTCGACATCCGGACTCCTGACGAGTTCAACGCCGGCATCATCGAAGGTGCGATCAACATCGACTACTACGAGGCATCATTCGCCGATGATCTCGATGCGCTCGACAAAGACGCGCACTATGTCGTGTACTGCAACAGTGGAAACCGCTCGGGCGATGCGATGGGTACGTTCAAGGATCTTGGCTTCACGAACATCACAGAGATCGATGGCGGTATCCAGGCCTGGTACAGCGCTGGACAGCCGATCGTCCTGCCGTAGTGCCGAAGCCCTCCGACAGCCATCTCGCCTGCTCAGATCTCGAGGACTACCTCGCCCCTGTGGCGTCTGGCGTAGATTCCGGACATATCCGTCCGATTCCTACGCCAGACGCCTCAGAGGGTGAGCTAGCATCGACAACCGATGATCTTCTCAGACCGAACCATCAAGGAAGCGATCGCGGCCAGCAGGATCAAGATCGATCCGTATGACGAAGCGATGGTGCAGCCATCCTCCGTTGATCTCAGGTGTGACCCGCACTTCAGGGTGTTCGAGAACCACAAGTACGCGGTTATCGACCCGAAGGCACCCCAGGGCGACCTGACAGTCGGTGTCCAGGCAAGCAAGGACGAGCCGTTCATCCTCCATCCGGGTGAGTTCGTCCTCGGGTCGACCCTCGAGGTGATCGGACTCGCAGACGACATCGTCGCAAGGCTCGAAGGCAAGTCAAGCCTCGGGCGTCTCGGTCTGCTCATCCACTCAACGGCAGGCTTCATCGACCCCGGTTTCACAGGGCAGGTCACGCTCGAGCTCTCCAACGTGGCCAATCTCCCCATCGCCATCTATCCGGAGATGAAGATCGGCCAGATCAGTTTCTATCAGATGACCACGCCGGCGGAGTTCCCGTACGGTTCACCCGAGCTCGGCTCGAAGTATCAGGGACAGAGCGGACCAACACCTTCCCAGATGCATCAGGACTTTGGAGGTACGCAATGACCGATGTTCATGCCCGTGTGGGCGCCGTGATGATCGATTGCCACGACCCTGAGGCCCTCATCGAGTTTTGGGGTCAGATCATCGGCATCGAAGCCGCACAGAAGTACCCCAGCTACATCTTCGGTACGAAGATTCCCGGCAACCACATCCGGCTTGCATTCCAGGAGGTTCCCGAGGACAAGACGGTCAAGAACCGGCTGCATCTCGATATCAGCCACCCTGATCCTGAGGCGTTGATCACGAAGGTGGAGAGCCTTGGTGGCTCGCGGCTCCAGGATCACGAGGTCAGCGGATTCCACTGGACGGTGCTGGCGGATCCAGAGGGCAACGAGTTCTGCGTCACGAAGTCCGAGTAGCGAGCAACTCCACGACCACATCACCGACCGTTCCTGCTGACGACGTCTCGACTCCACGCTTCAGGTATCCGAGTGCAATACCGCGCGCTGCCGAGGTCACAAGGCCTACTTCGTCTCCATCGACGACGATCACCTCTCCCTCCGAGAGTTGTTCGCCCTCGTCGAACGTGAGGAGAATCAGCCTCTTGGGTGGCTTGGCCTCGCGGTAATGGACACGGGCAACGAACTCCTGTCCCGTGTAACACCCCTTGTCGAAGGCAACTGTCTCGGCAACGATGCCCGTCATGGCAGGTGTGACCGTGTCATCGATCTCCCTGCCCATCCGCGGCCAGCCCCGGGTGATTCGGGACTGCTCATCCTCTACATCGGAAGGAATCGTTCGCTGCTCGAAGGACACATCCATCCGACCCAGGAACTCATCGATCGTCTGGCGAACAGTGTCGCCCCACCCAGCTTCCATCTCCAGCGTGTACTCCGCCGGTCCGGACCTCGTGACCTGCATGAGGGCGATGATCTCACTCTTCGACTTGAGCAAGAATGCCCAGGCAGAACCGCCGATATCGAGCTTCAGGACATCCTGCGTGAGCTGAGTCTGCAGGTAGTCACCCGCGTCGGCTCCAGAGACGATGATGAAGTCATGATTGAGCGATGACATCCCCCGATGCTACGACCCTTGCAGCCAGCACGAAACGGCGGTGCTGCGAACCCAGGGTTCTAGACCGTTGCCATGACGGTTGTAGTGTCGCGGGACATGTCTGACAGGTGTCGCGGGACATCCCGTACA
>CBETWC010000126.1:0-5854 GCA_965539925.1 uncultured bacterium | reverse complement strand
CGTAGTACGTATGACGTAGTACGACTCGCCATCTGCACGCCGAATGTGGTCTACCTTTCATGGGCCGCGATAGAACGGAGAATCATGCGTCCAGACCAACTGGGCGACTTCCGCATGCCTTCCGATGCCTTCCTGCATCCCGATGGGAAGCGGGTCGTATTCGTCGTTACCAGCATGGACGTTGACGAAGACGAGTACGTTCGTCAACTGTGGCTATGGGATGGTGAGAAGGCCAGGCAACTCACATCAGGTCGGGCCGATGGATCACCCCGCTGGTCGCCCGACGGCGCCACGCTCGCGTTCTTGAGGAAAGGGCCGGACGAGAAGGACAAGCCACAGGTTGCGCTCCTTCCCATCGATGGGGGAGAGGCGGAGATCGTTACGGAATTTGACCTTGGAGTGAGTGGCCTCGAGTGGTCGCCGGACGGAACCAAGCTCGCTTTGGGCGTCTCCGAATACGTTGATGGGTTCGAGGACAAAGAGGAGAGAGACCGTGCTCCTCGGCGCATCTCGGATCCCTCGTTCCGCTTCGACAACCAGGGTTGGACCTACAACATTCGGACCCACATCTGGATCCTTGACGTGTCGTCACATGAAACGACCCAGATCACCGAGGGTGATTACGACGAGGAGGGATCTCGGTGGAGTCCGGATGGCTCAACGATCACCTACCAATCCGCGGCACACGAGGAACGGTGGATGCGGCCCTTCAACCAGGTGTTCACCGTGCCTTCCGGTGGCGGTGCGCCGACCGCGGTGACGGACCTCGGAAGCTGGTCGTGGTCCGGATACGACAACGCCGGAGTGCTCCATGTGGTCGGATTCGTAACAGACGAGTTCTCTCTCGACCCGAATCCCTTCCAGCGAGTCGAGAGTGATGGATCCCTCACACAGCTGACCGACCTCGACCGGAATCTCATGCCGGGGCATCCACCAGGACCCCTCACTGCACCTCGGTTCCTCGATGATGGGTCGGCAACCATGGTGCTTGAGGACCGTGGTCAGCAGAGGGTCATCTCTGTATCGCCGCACGGAACCGTGTCGGATATTGCTGGCGGGCACCGGGTCATCACCGGTTGGTGTGCGTCCAAGGACGGCTCATCGGCAGTGTTCACAGCGTCCTCACCCACCCAACCGGGCGAGGTCTTCTGGTGGGATGGAACGAAGGATCGACAGCTCACGGACCTCAACGGAGCGTTCCGCGCGAACACCGATCTTGTTGAACCGCAGGAATTCACGTTCGAATCCGACGGGCATGAGATCCACGGATGGGTGTATCTGCCTGAGGGCAAGGACCGGGTACCTCTCCTGCTCAATATCCACGGCGGTCCGTTCACCCAGTACGGGTGGGGTTTCTTCGACGAGTTCCAGGTCTACGTTCGCGCTGGGTACGGCGTTGTGGGAATCAATCCTCGCGGATCCTCCGGATACGGCCTCGCTCATGGGGCGGCGCCCTGTGGTCGATGGTCGGAGGCCATGCCTCCGGACATGCTCGACCTCAATTCGGCGCCACATGAAGCAGCGAAGCTGTTCCCTCGGCTCGACACAGACAACATCGGCATCATGGGCGGTTCATACGGTGGGCTCGCAACAGCCATGCTCACTGCAATGGACACGTCCTACCGCTCCGCCGTTGCCGAGCGTGGCGTGTACAACTGGGTTTCGATGGCAGGGACCACGGACATCCCATGGTTCACGCAGGTGTACATGTACACCGACATGCCCGAGGGCATTAATGAGCTCTGGGAGGCGAGTCCGCTCGCCCGTGCGCACAAGATCGAGACGCCAACGCTTGTGCTGCATTCCGAGGGTGACTACCGATGTCCTGTGGAGCAGGGCCAACAGTTCTTCGGGATCCTCCATCGCGGAGGGGTGGATACCGAACTCCTTCTGTTCCCACCCGGAGAGGGCCACGAACTATCTCGAAGCGGAGAACCGAAGCACCGTATCGAACGCTTTGAGGCAATCCTCGAATGGCATAAGAGGTATCTGGTAGAAGGTAGAAAGTAGAAGAAGTCAGGCCTCAGGCATCAGGCACCGGGTATATCGGGTACGAGGCACCATCCTTGCCTGGGAGCTGACAGCCGATAGCCGTCTGGCTTCTGGCAAACTGCGGTCATGGAAGCCACTGACTACATCTGGATGAACGGTGAACTCGTTCCCTGGGACAAAGCCCAGGTGCACGTCCTCACACACGGTTTGCACTACGGCACAGGCATCTTCGAGGGAATCCGTGCCTACGAGACCGAGCGGGGCGCCGCGGTGTTCCGGCTTACCGACCACATGGAGCGATTCGTACGTGGATCGAAGGCCATCGGGATGCCGATGAAGTACAGCGTTGAAGAGCTCGTTGACGTATGCAAAGAAGTCACGCGTGTGAATGGGCTCGCGTCGGGGTACATCAGGCCGGTCGCGTTCTACGGTTCAGGTGCCATGGGGCTCAACCCTGCAGGTGCAGGCGTGCACGTCGTGGTCGCGGCCTGGGAGTGGGGCGCTTATCTGGGTGAAGAGGGTGTTCAGAACGGCATCCGCGTCGCCGTCTCGTCCTGGCGCCGCATTGACCAGCAATCGCTGATGCCCAATGCGAAGGTGACCGGTGGCTACATCAACTCGGTTCTTGCCAAGACAGCTGCGGTGAAAGCGGGCTACGACGAAGCGATCCTCTTGAACCTGGACGGCGTCGTTACAGAGGGTTCCGGAGAGAACTTGTTCCTCGTTCGCGATGGCATTGTGTACTCGCCACCCACATCGGCAGGTGCACTCGATGGCTTGACCCGCGATGCAGTCGCGACGATGTTGCGAGATTCCGGGTACGAGGTCCGCGAGGCCACGATCACCCGAACCGATCTCTACTACGCAGATGAGATCTTCTTCACGGGAACCGCGGCTGAGGTGACACCGGTGCGTGAAGTCGATGACCGCTCCGTCGGCACGGGAAAGCCCGGGCCTGTCACGCGTGTTGCACAGGAGATGTTCATGAACACCGTAACCGGCAAGGACGAGCGCTACGCCTCCTGGCTCGAATACGTGTAGATCCGATCTGGGAACATGTGACCTACCGATTCCTCACCGGCAACCACTACTCCTTCGATCCTGCAGTGCAGTCGCTCGAAGGCATGCACACGCCCTACTGCTGGGGATGTGGGCTGAAGGCCGAGCAGGGTCTTGGTCTGAGGCCTTGGTTGGACGGCACCATCGTTCGTGCAGATCTCGAGTTCGCTCGGAGGTTCGAGGGTGGTCCGGGGACGGTGCATGGCGGGGCTATTTCGGCGTTCGTCGATGATGTCTTGGGGTACGTCCCTGTTGCATTCGGTTCGCCCGGCGTGACTGCACGGCTCGACACGCACTACATCGCTCCCGTGCCGATGGGACTGACGGTTACCGGTGAGGCATGGATGTCACGCGTCGACGGGCGCAAGATGTGGGCGGAAGGCACGATTGCCCACGAAGGCCGGGTTCTCGTTGAAGCAGAGGCGCTGTTCATCGCTATTGACTTCGAGCATTACCAGAAGGTGTTCGACTCGTTCTCCGACGAACACAAGCAACGGCTCGCCGCCTACCGTTCCGGCGACTACTACCCCTGATCGCGAGGCAGCATGAAGATCGTCCGCATCGACGCAGAAGCCGACGACATCACATACGGGACGGTCGAACCAGACGGTATTCGGCTCTACCACGGTTCGCCATTCTTCCACTGGGAGCGGTCCGAGACCGTGCTTCCGATCACCGAGGTCAAGCTGCTTTCTCCCGTGATCCCGACCAAGATCATCGCCGTCGGCCGCAACTACGTTGACCATGCGGCTGAGCTTGGCCATGACTTGCCCGAAACACCTGCGATCTTCCTCAAGCCGCCAACGACCGTCATCGGTCCCATGGCTGCGATCCGCATTCCCTCAGGCGTTGGCGAGGTGCACCACGAGGCAGAGCTTGCGATCGTGATGGGCAAGGTCGCTCGCAATGTCAAAGCCGAAGATGCGGCCGACCACATCCTCGGCTACACGGCAGCGAATGATGTCACCGCCCGTGCGCTTCAGCGCACTGATGTGCAATGGACGAGAGCGAAAGGATTCGACTCGTTCTGTCCCTTGGGACCAGCCATCGATACAGAGTTCGATCCGTCGGAGCCAAACAGCATCACCTGCCATGTGAACGGTGAGCTTCGGCAGGAGGGCAAGGTTTCGGATATCGTGTTCGGCGTGCCAGAGATAGTGGCATTCGTTTCCTCGGTGATGACGTTGTTGCCGGGGGACGTCATCCTCACCGGCACTCCTGCCGGAGTCGGCCCCATCGAGGATGGCGACCGCGTGGAGGTAGAGATCGAAGGCATTGGAGTCCTGATGAATACTGTGGTGTCCCTATGACCGTCCGAGTTCGGTTCGCTCCGTCGCCAACCGGCTATCTCCATGTTGGCGCTGCTCGAACCGCCCTGTACAACTACCTGTTCGCACATGCGAACGGCGGTGCGTTCATCCTCCGCTCGGACGACACCGACATTGCTCGCAGCACAGAGGAATTCCAAGAGGACATCTTGGAACACATGCACTGGTTGGGTCTCGAGTGGGACGAAGGCTTCGCCAAGGGCGGTAAGCACGGGTCCTACCGGCAGTCGGATCGTTACGACAGGTACAGGGAAGTCGCATACGACCTGATGGAGAACGGGTCTGCGTACTACTCATTCGCGACGTCAGATGAGCTCAACGATTTCAAGAAGGCAGCGCGCGAGGCGGGCACCTCTCCCGCGTACGACGGGAGTCTTGAGCCTGCCTACAGCGAGGTTGCAGCTCGGATCGCGGCGGGGGAGTCGGCGGTCATCCGCTTCACGGTTCCTCGGCCGGGCGAGACGCGCTTTGTCGATATTGTGCGTGACGACATGGTGTTCGACCACAAGCAGGTCGACGACTTCGTGATCCTGCGCTCGGACGGAACTCCAACGTATCACCTTGCTTCGACGGTCGACGACGTCGACTACGGCATCACTCACGTGATTCGCGGTGAGGATCTGCTGTCATCCACACCGAAGCACATTCTGCTCACACAGGCCATGGGTTCCGAGCCAGCGACCTACGCGCACCTGTCACTGCTGATGGGTCCCGACGGCAAGAAGCTCTCCAAGCGCCACGGCGACACGGCGATGAGCGCATACCGCGAAGCTGGCTTCCTGCCGGAGGCGATCAACAACTACCTGGCTCTCCTCGGTTGGTCCCTTGGCGACGACGAGGATGTTGCGAGCCTTGACGAGATGATCTCGCGGTTCGATCTCACAACGGTGTCAAAGAACCCCGCGGTGTTCGATTCTCAGAAGCTTGAGTGGCTCAACGGTGTCTACTTCAGGAGCATGAGCGACGACGAATTCGCTGCTCGCACCTTGGCCGGTGTCGAGGCAGATCTCGGACGCAGCCTCTCCGATGCCGAATCCGACCAGTTCGCTGCCATGGTGCCTCTCGTCAAGGAGCGAACCAAGCTGCTCCCCGAAGTCGCAGATCAGGTGCGGTTCTTCTTCACCGAAATCGACGAGTACGACGAGAAGAGCTGGGCCAACGTCATGGAGAAGCCAGAGGGTCCTGTGGCTCTCGACGCTGCCACTGCGGCGTTGTCCAATCTCGAGTCGTGGACGACTGAGACGATCGAGGGTGCCCTGCGTGACATGCTTGAGGAAACGGGATTCAACGCGAGGAAGGGTTTCCAGCCCGTCCGTGTCTCCATCTCTGGTTCCACCGTCAGCCCACCCTTGTTCGAATCCCTCGAGATCCTCGGCAGGGAGGAGTCCCTCAAACGCATTGCGGCTGCGCGGGGGCGCCTGCCGAGATCGGAAGAGCACACGTCTGAACTCAGTCACGGCTTACTATCTCGTATG
>CBETWC010000125.1:0-5875 GCA_965539925.1 uncultured bacterium | reverse complement strand
AGGGAGGACATAGGCATGAGTGACTACCTCGATGCTGTCGCCAAGCGAGTTATCGTGTTCGATGGGGCCACGGGGACTTGGCTGCAGACGCAGAACCTCACCTCTGAAGACTTCGATGGTCCGGACCTCGAAGGTTGCAACGAGATCCTGAACGCCACGCGGCCAGACGTGATCGAATCGCTCCACCGCGCCTACCTCGATGTTGGTGCAAGCGTCGTGGAGACCAACACTTTCGGTGCCTTCGGAGTGCCACTTGGTGAGTACGACATCTCGGACAGGGCCTACGAACTCGCTTCGGTCGGCGCGTCGATCGCTCGACGGGTCGTAGACGAGTATGACGATCGCTTCGTTGCTGGTTCGATGGGACCGGGCACCAAGTTCCCAACGCTCGGCCAGATCACCTACGCGGACCTCCGCGATCAATACGAGGTCGAAGCCTCCGGCCTCATCGATGGCGGCGTCGACCTGCTCATCATCGAAACGCAGTTCGACCTCCTCTCCGTGAAGGCAGCGATCAACGGAGCGAGGCGCGCCATGCGCACCTCGGGGAGAGAAGTCCCGCTTCAGGCCCAGGTGACCATCGAACTCACCGGTCGTATGCTCCCGGGCACCGAAATCGGAGCGGCGCTTGCCTCAATCGAGGCACTCGGAGCAGACGTCATCGGCATCAACTGCGCAACAGGTCCCGTCGAGATGTACGAACCGGTCAGGTACCTCTCGCGCCACGCCACCGTCCCGATCTCAGTCATTCCAAACGCTGGCCTTCCTTCGGTTGTCGACGGCGCAATGCACTATGACCTCGGTGTAAGGGACATGACGGATCACCTCTCGACGTTCATCAACGACTACGGAGTGAGCATCGTTGGCGGCTGTTGCGGCACGACACCCGAGTACATCGCGAGCCTTGTCGACACCATCGGCAGCCTCACCCCCGCGAAGCGGCACCCGACGTCAATCCCCTCGGTTACGTCGACCTACTCGTCCGTCCCTCTTCACCAGGACACTTCGTTCCTGATCATCGGCGAACGAACCAACGCAAACGGCTCCAGGGCGTTCAGGGAAGCCATGCTTGCCGAGGACACCGATACATGCGTGGCGATCGCTGAGGACCAGGTCGCTGAGGGTGGTCACCTCGTCGACCTGTGCGTTGACTACGTGGGACGAGACGGTGTGGCGGACATCGGTCCGCTGGCACAACGCTTCTCAACAGATGTCGCGGCTCCGGTGGTCATCGACTCGACGGAGCCCGAGGTGATGCAAGCCGCCCTTGAGCAACTCGGTGGTCGAAGCGTCCTCAACTCTGCGAACCTCGAGTCCGGAGACGCCGAAGGCTCGCGCCTCGACCGTGTCCTCTCTCTTGCCAGAGAGCATGGGGCGGCTGTGATATGCCTGCTCATCGACGAGCGCGGACAGGCCCGCGACGTCGAGTGGAAGATGGAGATCGCCCACCGGCTGCACGACATCGCAACCAGTCGGTACGGGCTGAAACCACAGGATCTGATCTTCGACCCGTTGACCTTCCCGCTCTCGACCGGCGACGACGACCTCAGGCGTGATGCCATGGCCACGATCGAGGCGATCAAGAGGATCAAGGAGGAACTCCCTGGCGTTAGCACCGTGCTCGGTGTGTCGAACGTTTCCTTTGGTCTCCGCCCAGCAGCACGGCGTGTCCTCAACTCCGTCTTCCTTCACGAATGCCTTGAATCCGGTCTCGACGCAGCCATCATCCACGCTGGCAAGATCACACCGCTCAATGCCATCGACGACGCACACTTGAAAGCTGCCACAGACCTCGTCTACGACAGGCGCGCGACGGACTACGACCCCCTGGAGACACTGCTCGAAGCATTCGCCACCATTACCGAGCTCGACACGACAACAGACCCATTCGAAGGACTCACTCTCATCGAGCGCCTCGAACAACGAATCGTTGCGGGTAACGCGGTCGGCCTCGAGGAGGACCTCACCGACGCGCTCGAGATGTCAGATGCCCTCACGATCATCAACGATGTCCTCCTCCCTGGGATGAAGACCGTCGGCGAGCTTTTCGGGACGGGCGAGATGCAACTCCCCTTCGTGCTGCGTTCTGCGCAGACGATGAAGACTTCCGTCCGGTATCTGGAGCCTCACCTCGACAAGGCGGGTTCCGCGGATCGAGGCAGCATCATCCTCGCCACAGTGTCAGGAGACGTCCACGATATCGGCAAGAACCTCGTGGACATCATCCTCACGAACAACGGTTATCGCGTCCACAATCTCGGTATCAAGGTCTCCATTGCGGAGATGATCGAGGCGTACGAAGAACACGGCGCGGACGCGATCGGCATGAGTGGCCTCCTCGTGAAGAGCACTCTGGTCATGCGTGAGAACCTCGACGAACTTGCACGAAGGGGGCTCGACCATGTCCCTGTGCTCCTCGGAGGCGCTGCGTTGACCAGGGGTTATGTCGAGGACGATCTGGCACACCGGCATCACGGTCCCGTCGTCTACGGCAAGAATGCGTTCGCTGGCCTCGAGGCCATGAAGTGGATCACAGAGGGAGGCGACGCTCCAAAGTCGCCGAGACGAGAGCTGCCTTCCGTGGACCGCAGCATCACCGATCACGGCACGGCTCCGTGGCGATCGCCTGAGATCAGCCCAGACAGTCCCGTTCCCGATCCGCCGTTCCTCGGATCGAGGATCGTCAAGGGCATCGAACTCGACGAGATCGCTCGGTACCTCAACACCACAGCATTGCTGCGGAACCAGTGGCAGTACCGACCCGAGAACGGTGAGACAGATGCGCAGTTCAAGCAGCGCCTTGCCCCCGAATTGCGCAATGCCCTCGCAAGGGCCCGTTCAAACGACCTGCTGCAACCCCAGGTCGTGTACGGCTACTACCCCGTCAACAGCGACGGAAACGATCTCATCGTCTGGTCCGATACTGAGCGCACAGAGGAGCGCAAGCGGTTCAGTTTCCCAAGGCAGTCGTCACCACCGTGGCTGTGCATCGCCGACTACTTCAGGCCGATCGAATCCGACCACGTCGACATCGCAGCGTTCCACATCGTCACGATGGGGCCGGCCGTCTCCGAAAGAACTGCCCAGCTCTTTGCCGAAGATCGGTACGAGGAGTACCTCAAGCTCCACGGTCTGGGCGTCGAGATGACCGAGGCACTCGCTGAGTACTGGCACGCGCGGATTCGAGAAGAACTCGGCATCTCGGAGGAAGACGATCCCACGATTCGCGGCCTCTTCAGACAACGCTACCGAGGCGGTCGCTACTCGTGGGGCTATCCGGCGTGCCCCGATCTCGAGGACAATCTCACAGTGGCAGAACTCCTCGGAGCCGACCGAATCGGAATCAAGGTCGGGCCCGAAACCGGGTATCAGTACCAACCGGAACAGACGACCTCGGCCATCATCTGCCATCATCCACAAGCCAAGTACTTCATCGCCCGAAGGCCAAGGGAGCTGCGCGGTGCAGACTGATGCGTCCTCATTCATCCGCACGAGAGAGGATCACCCACGACACGCCATCAGTCGATCCAACGATCGAAGCAGCCCTCGCCTGGAGTCCAGCCGCGATCTCGTGAGCTGACCCGAAACGGAGCGCCACGAGCGCACACAGGGAGTGGCCGGTGCATTGATGGCTCTTCGGATTTCAGTGGGGTGTGGCGAACAGGCCGGAGTCTCGGAACGTAGTACGTAGTAGGAACGACGTAGTACGACTCGGAGCTCGTGCTTCGGTTATCTCCAGCATTGCTCAAGGCGCCGGACAGGCGGATAGCTGTACACCGGAACGTTCCTCACGACCTCAGCGCGATCGGCGTTCATGGGGACGAGGCATCCCCCCCTGATCCGGGGTCGTACTACGTCATACGTACTACTTCCTGACAGCTGATTTCTCAACTCTCACCCAGCCACTCGTCGGCCTGTTCGACCATGTACATGCTGACATCGTGGACGCGATCGAGTACTTCACACAGGGAGTCCTGTTTGAAGATGATGTCCACCAATGAACGCTTGACAGCGCCGACCACGGACAGAAGACGATCCTCCTTGTCCGACAGGGCTCCCATTGTCTCGACCGAGGAGACCTCGATGGGGAGGTCGATCCCACCGATGCCTGCAAGCTCAGCGGACAGCACGATGATGTCGGGCGAGATCTGGAGCGGCGGGAGTGACCAGTTGAAGAAGAACGTGACCTCGTAGTCGCCTTCGTCGTCCTCGGGAATCCCGTCAGTCTCATTTAAGGCATCCTCGAAGCTCAGCAGGAGGCGTGGATTGATGTCAAGGGCGATGTGGAGGTCGAGGGGACCAGCGCAAGCCTCGGCAGGGTGAAGGTCGATCTCCCACGACTGACGGAGCGTGTATGTCTCGACGAAGTGGCGCTCATCGTGGACGTGAAAGCCATGTTCGATGGCGTGATCCTTGAGGTACGTGACCGTTGAGGAGAGATCGACCGCCATCAGTTGATCTCGGCTTGGTGGATCTCGATGCCGCCCATGACAGCGAGTGCATCGACCAGAAGTACGGGGCCATCCCCGTCGCCCGAGTCGGGATCTGTCAGATTCCCGATCCCACCCATCACGCCACGCCCCATCACCTCGACCCGCCAGTTTGAAGGCACGACAACGTCGATCCCACCCATCACCGCTCGAAGCGTGAGGAATGCCCCAGGAGCAAGATCGGCATCCATGAGATCGAGCTCCACACCTCCCATGAATGCAGTGGCCCTGGCATCCATGAGATCCTGCGATTGCCCTTCGAAGACAACCCCACTCATGCAGGCAACCACGGAGAAGCTGTCGTCGTCTTCGTCACCGAACGCAGGGATCTTCTTCTTCACTACGAAGCCAGCGACGAGACTTGAAGCTACGAGAGCCACGAACAAGAGCAGAAATTTCTTGAAGAATCGCATGCCTCCAAGCTACCAGCGGATCTGTAGATAGCGATCAGATCGCGAGGAATCAGGCGATGGGCGATGTCGGATGGATATCGGAGAGACCCAGCTGCTGCACGGTTGCAACAGCGACCACGACCACAACCACGCCGAACCACTGGATGGGGGCGAGCGCCTGGCCGAGCATGACCGCGGCTGCAATGGCGCCGATCGCTGGCTCGGCTGTTGCAACCACACCGACGATGCCCGATGGTGCAAGTCGCAGTGCCGCGAACTCAACGATGAACGGAACTGCGGTGCCGAGGACTCCGATGAGCACGAGATCCATCCACGCCTTTGCCCCGATGTCTGTTGGGAACGTCCAGATCGGAAGTACCGCCAACCAGAACACCGAGGCGAACACGAAACCCCATGCAGCGATCTGCGCAGGCCGGAACGTCTTGCCCAGATACTCGCCATAGAGCAGGTACGTCGCGAAGGCAACCGCAGACGCAAGTCCCGAGGCCACGCCAAGCGCATCCGCCGCCTCAAGTGTCCACGCCCGGGTCACCAGGCCAACACCGACCACGGCGGACACTGCCGCCGCCCAGACCAGGGGGCGCACCCGCGTCTTGTGTACGGCCACCATCCACGCGAGCACGAGGATCGGAGCGAGAAACTGAATCGTGGCCCCAGGGCCGACACCGAGTGCCTCAAGTGCCCAGAAGAACGTCACATTCACCACAGCCAAGTTCAACCCGAGCAGAGCAAACTTCCAGAAGCCGCCATCGAGTCGCAACACTCCACGATGTGCTGCATAGGGAATGAGGACAGCGGCAGCTATGAGTGCCCGGCTCTGAGCAACCCTTGCAGGAGGCACGACATCGAACACACCGCCGGCGATCGCTCCCATGAAGCCCCACAGCGTCGCCGCCATCAGGGTCAGGAGCACACCTTTGGTCGTTCGGTCAATGGCCATCGGACGAGCCTACGGTCTGCACCGTGGCTGTA
>CBETWC010000124.1:0-5904 GCA_965539925.1 uncultured bacterium | reverse complement strand
TCAGATACCCTCAACCATTGGTTGAAGGTTCGGAGCGAGTGGCGCAAACGGTACGGATTGGTGGCTTCGCCCTTCACTCTCCCACCGAAAGGGGCCTACGATGTCGGTATTCAGTCGCACCCGTCGGAGATGAAATGGGATCCAACATCGATGACACCTTCAAGGGTGTTGCAGCGCTATCCGCCGAACTCGAAGAGATGGATGACGATGATCCACGGCGTGCAAGCATCGTCCTCGAACGTGACCGCCTCAGAGCTGACGCACAGAGGCTTGCTGGCTCGATGAGACATCCTCAATCCATCGAAGCAGAGATATCGATGCTCGAGGCCAGGCTCGCCAAGATCGAGTCGCTCTTCGTGACCAAGGGGCACGCAGAGAAACACCTCACCAAGGGCTTCTCCGATCCGGGCGCCTACAGCGCGAACATCAACAGGAAGATTGCCGCCCATCACAAGGATGAGATCGCTGACATCGAACGGACCCTCGCTGAACTCAGGGGCATCGATCGTACCGGGCGACGCTCTTGAAGCAGAAGACCCCCAGGATCCACACACGTCAGAACCATCCGGACTTCATCGATCTCGACTGGACGACACCGATCAGCGAATGGACAACCGACAGGCTCGTCGAGATGCCCACCGGTATCCATCGCCACCCGGTCGTATTCGTTGCCTACCCGGAAGGCATCTACGCCGTTAAGGAGCTCCCTCCACGTCTGTCGCGTCATGAATTCGACACACTGCGGGCAATGGAGGGCCGCAGCCGCCATACCGCCATCGCTGTTGGTCACGTAGAACGAACCTGGGTCGACCCGCACGAGGAGTGGGCGGGCGCTGTGATAACACGGTACGTGACGCATGCTTTCCCCTACAGGTCGTTGATCAGCGGTATCGGATTCGGGGAGAGAAGGGATGCGCTCCTCGACGCCTTCGCTGGACTCCTCGTTGAACTCCACCTGCACGGACTGTTCTGGGGCGATTGCTCCCTGTCCAACATCCTGTACCGATGGGACGCGTCCTCCATCGAAGCAATCATGATCGATGCTGAGACGTCACGCATCTACGACACTCTCTCCCGAGGGCAACGCCGCGAGGACCTCGAGATCATGAAGATGAACGTCGCAGGCGAGATGGCAGATATCGCTGCACAGCAAGGAGCAGGCCTCGACGATGCCGACATGCAACTCGGAGACGAGATAGCTGCGCGCTACCACGGCCTGTGGAAAGAGCTGACGACATCACTCGTTGTCAGCGCAGGCGACCACTACCGGATACGCCAGCGGATCGACCGTTTGCACAGCCTTGGATTCGCCGTCGAGGAGATCGATCTCATCCCGATCGACGAAGGCACAAATGTCAAGATCCGAGTCAAGGTTGGAGGGCGCCAGTATCACTCGGAGCGCCTCAGGGAGATCGCCGGCATCGACATCTCCGAGAACCAGGCCCGCGTCATCCTCTCCGACCTTGCCTACCACGAAGCGAAATTCGGTGGGATCTCCGTGTCGGGCAAGGCTGTTGCTGCAATGAAGTGGCGGGCGAGCGTATTCGAGCCCCTCATCCTGGAAATCGTTCAACTCCTCCCGGACTCAGATCCCTACCAGGCGTACTGCGACTACCTCGGCTTCAGACTCGCTCTAGCAATGGAGCGCGACGCGGATGTACCCAACACCGAAGCGTTTGCCGCGTGGACCGAGCACGGATTACCCGGGCTCAAGCCATCCATCAGCACCGAGACGCCCTGATCTCCCGTGACGTGTTCGATGTTCTGCCACGGCGCTGCACGAGGGCTGCGCCACACCTAAGCTCCTGCAGATGCACGTACTCGTCGCAACCGCAGGCGCCCTCTCGCCCGAGCCCGTCGTTGAGTTCGCCAGGCATCTCATCGGTGGAACTGGGTCTGTGACCGTCACCACGGTCGTTGAGGTTCCCCACTCGTTCCTGGAAAGCATCGATGCTGAGGACTGGCACCCGCTCCACGATGAAACCAGCAAAGCGAAGACAGATTCCGTCGTAGACGAATATCTGGCAGAGCGCGGTCATCGTCTGATCGATCCGTTGCGGCAAGCCCTCGAAGGCGCCAGGATCCCCTGTGAGGTCCTCGTACTCGAAGGCGCCGACGCAGCGAAGGCGATATCGATTGCCGCAGCTGAACTCGCTGCTGACGTCGTGATCCTCGGGGCCACCAAGCAGATCTTCGACCGGGATGCCTGGGAGAGCGTGTCGGCGAGAGTGATGCTCGAATCGGGCTGCCCCGTACTCGTCGTTCCCGAAGCACGCAAGGTCTCCGACGTAAGCGAAGACGCTACGGCGTATCAACCCGGAGCCGAAGCACTCGCCTCCGAGTAGGAAGCGGTTGATTGACGGTGTCGGTCGGATCGGCGATCAACCACAAACCAGTCATCAGCCTTCGGCGGGTTCTCTTGGGCATGCAAGATCAACACCCCTGCCCTCGCCTCTCACGGCTGCTTCCAGAACCTCACATGATGCGCGCAGCCGGAACTGTCCATCGCTGAACCCGGAGCCGAGGATCGCTGACTGTATTCAATCGAGGTAATGTGCTTCGCCGACTCGCTCTCTGGTCTCGGGCATCGAGCTGTGCACGGAATCGATTGCCTCGATGTAGCCGTCGTGCGACTCCGTCAGGGCAGCAGGAGGTTTCATCGATTCGAGAGCATCGGCGTATCTCCTCATTGCGTCTTCGAGGAAAGCGAGATACTGAACGGTCTCACGTGAGGTGATCCCGGTGGCAAGCGACATGAGATCACCCTCCCCGGCCTCAGCCAAAGCCGCGATCTCCTCCTCGACGGTTTGGTGGAAAGTTGCCGAGAGTGCCTGGGATTCTGCTGTGTATGCGACCGTGGCATCGTCAAGCGCTACCGCGTAGTCGGATATCGAGAGTGCGCCACCCGAGCAAGCGCCGAGCACGAGGGCGAGTATCCCTGTCACCACCACGGCGACAGGGAGCCTGCGTGATGAATGGCGCATGAGCACGCCCCAAGAACCTCCGTGCATGACACAACGGTAACCAAACTGAACTCAGAAGTGTGGAGAGGGAAGAACAGGCGTCAGGCGTCAGGCGTCAGGCGTCAGGCGTCAGGCGTCAGGCAGAAGGCAGAAGGCGGAAGGGACGGCTTCGCCGCCCCGCTTTCAGGTGTCAGGCGTCAGGTGTCAGGTGTCAGGTGTCAGGGAAGCAGGCTGGTGAGGGGTGTTGCTGAATGTGCTACGTCGGCGCACAATTCCTCGGAGATATCGGAGCGACAGAACAGCTCATATCGATGCCCTGCCTCGGTCCAACCCAAGCTGATCCCATCAGGGACAATGATCGGTACCACCTCTGATCGCGTCGGAAGCAGATCCGCTGCTGCCTTCCCCACGCGAAGGACACCGAGCCTCGCGGCGTCTGACTGATAAGGATCGGACATCCAGAAACCGAAAGCGGCCGTGGTGTCGGGGTCGAGGACTCCTGTCGACGGATCGTAGACAAGCTGGCTCGTGACCCATCGCACGTTCTCCGGCACGAGATCGGGGAACATGATCGCGGGCAATGCGGAAGCAATCTCCCTTCTCGAGGACTGGACGAACCTGCTGTTGAGTTCACGCTCCCAGACTCCGCGAATGACCTGTTCGGACGTTCCAGTCATCTGATTGGGAAGATCGTCATTGAACCACTGCACATCGGTTGCTCCGATGAGGCCCTCATCCCCTGTTCCGCCGACGACAGCGACAACTGTGGTGGTTGTCGTCTCGTCTCCCTTGACATATCCGCGCGTGCGGTCGCCAACCCCATCAAGGAGGCCAGCTTCTCCACACCCGACGAGAAGCGTCGAGAGCGCCAATGCAGCTATTGCGAACCGTTTCATCACCGGAAGGATGGCACGGTTCCCCAATAACCGACAGCACTAGCCTCGACACACACGATGAGCACTCCCCTACGGATCATCACGGACCACCTCACCGGTACCGCTCCACTCGATACCGCTGTCTCGCGAGCGCTGTTGCAACGTGTGTCTGATGGTGACCTCCCCGAAACGCTCCAAGTCGGTCGACCGCATAAGGTCGTCGCGTTCGGTAAGCATGATGCTCTTACTGATGGATTCGAGCGTGCCGTCGAGATCGCCATCGACCACGGCTTCGATCCAACCGTTCGAATCGCAGGTGGTCGCGCGGTTGTGTTCCATCCTCAGACAGTCAGATTCTCATGGACAGTGCCATGCGCCGATCCCGTCGCCGGTATGCACGATCGCTTCGCGACGGTAGCGAACCACGTCGTAGCCGCGCTTGCCTCACTCGGCGTCTCGGCCTCCGTTGGGGAACTCGACCGCGAGTACTGTCCCGGCAACTACAGCGTGCATATCAAGGGTGCTGGGAAGATCATGGGATCGGGACAGCGTCTCGCCAGGCGTGCATCCCAAGTCGCAGGGATGATCGTCGTCCGGGACGCGGATGTGATCAACGAAGTACTCGTCCCGGTGTACGCGACTCTCGGCCTCGACATGGATCCCGCCAGAACCGGTGCCATCACCACAGCCGCGGCTCTCGACGCGTCGACCGTTGCACGGAGCTTCGCGCGACAGTTCGCACAAGGTCGAGATGCCGAACAAGCCGACATCGATGATCCAACAATGGCTCTTGCTCGCGAGCTTCAGTCAGACCACGATCCACGCGTACTTGCGTGAGAGCCCGAAACCCTCAAGACTCCCCTCATGCGCATCCTCATCATCAACGGACCCAATCTCAACCTTCTCGGCTCGCGGGAGCCGCCGGTATACGGAACCGCCACTCTCGCTGATCTCGAAGGCGAGTGGCGCCGTCGCGCGATGATTCACACGGCAAGCGTCGAGACGTTCCAGTCGAACCACGAGGGAGCGATCGTGGATGTCCTCAACGACGCCGTGGGCCGCTACGACGGATTGATCATCAACGCCGGTGCCCTGACCCACTACTCCTACTCGTTGCGTGATGCAGTCGCCGCCAGCGGCCTGCGGTCCGTTGAAGTGCACATTTCCAATGTCTACGAGCGCGAGGAGTGGCGCCACTTCTCCGTTCTCTCCGATGTCTGTGAACTCACCATCGTCGGTCGCGGTACCGACGGATACCTACATGCGATCGACCACCTTCTTGCCAGTTGCATCAACCCGCCGACTGTTGCGATGTACTCGGATCACGACGATGCGATGCTGGATCTTCGAGTCCCTACTGGCGATGGCCCGCACCCGGTTGCCGTCCTCATCCACGGCGGATTCTGGGGGGATGTCTGGAAACGTGATCTGATGGATCCCATGGCCGTTGCACTCGCCGAGCTCGGTTGGGCGACGGCAAACATCGAGTACACGCGGGGACCGGGCTCCCACGTATCTGCAATTGCCGATGTCGAAGCAGCGGTCCGGTGGATCAGTGACAACGCGAACGAGCATCGACTGGATGCGGATCGAGTGGTAGCCGTCGGCCATTCGGCAGGTGGCTATCTCGCCCTGAGACTGGCACACGACAGCTCCGGTATTGCAGCCGCACTGCCGCTCGCAGCGGTCTCAGATCTCGCAGCCATGTCCGAAGCCCGCCCTGACGATGACCCGGTGGCCATGTTCCTCGGCGAAACGCGCGAGGACGCACCTCGTCTCTGGGATCAAGCCGAGCTGACCGGTCGACCATCGGTTCCGGTCCACCTGCTCCACGGCATGGAAGACAAGTCCGTGCTGCCAACCCAGTCCGAGGCCTACGTGCAGCTCAGGGGTGGAACCACACCGATCACGATCATCAGCGGCTGCGACCACATGGACATCATTGACCCGAATTCAGAGTCATGGCCGTCTGTTGTTGAGGCGTTGGAGCAGGTAGAAGGTAGAAGGTAGAGGGGAAGGCTCAGGACATCGTTCCGGCTTGTAGGGCGCCTACAAGGCTCAGGACA
>CBETWC010000123.1:0-5937 GCA_965539925.1 uncultured bacterium | reverse complement strand
CTTTTTCCCCGGATACTCGTACAAATACACAGGGCCGTCCAGCGACAAGGCGTCGAAGACTTCCTCGGTGACTTCAACCACCTCTGGATGGTCAACACCCAATCGCTGGACTGTCCACCAGTAGGTGACTAGGTCGGGGGCGTCGGCCTGCCCCGTTGTCCTCACCTCTCGACCATTGAGGACTGCTTGCACCGGAGGACTGTTGTCGAGTTGCTCCACGACTCTCCGTCTCAACCGGTTTCCGGCGAACACGACCAGCACTCCCACAACGGCGAGTCCGATAGGGACCAGAAGCTCCACGGATAGGGGCGTATCAATGGCGAGGACGACACCGACCAAGAGGGCCAGAAGCATCAGTCCGATTATGACAACGAGAACCGCCTTGGCCAGTTGGATCAAGACACCTGTCTCTTCGCCCACCAGACCGACCTAGCACGCCAGGGGTTTGGCCCTCCTGGTGCTGATATCGCAGTGCTTCTTTGGATCAGGCTTTCAGGGCGCTGCCCATCCGCACAAAACGGCACATGTGCGTGGCGCGCGGTGCCTCGTCACCCGCCCTTGCGCACTCGATGACCCCGGGAGACAATGCAACTTGAGGAGGTGCCATGCATGCCCAGGTCGTCGAGACGGAGACGCGTCACGGGTGGTTCCACTGGCTGTCGCAGGTCGTCGACCGCTGGTTGCATCCTGTGGTCCGGTGTGACGTGTGCGGGACGGACATCCGCCTTGAGCGGTCGCCGCTGCTGCCACGAGGAACGGCAGTGGTGCGACGACACGATCCCCTCACTCGACCGCGACTGCGGTGGTGAGCACCGGGATGTTGGAACGCCACGTTGTTAGGCCACGCTGGCTGACCCAGCCTGCGATCGTGCTCGTCATCGTCGCCACCGCGCTTCTCGTCGGAGGCATCGCCACACTGGCGGATCAGGACGCGATCGCGAATGTCGCCTGGGTCGTCGCGGCAGTCGTGCCCCTCGTCATGCTGCTCCGTGGGATGGTCACCGATCTGATGCGCGGCCACGTCGGTGTCGACGTCATCGCCGTCCTGGCCATCGGCGGCGCGCTCGCCATCGGCGAGTACCTCACGGCCGGCATCATCGGTCTGATGCTCGCAACCGGTGAGTTCCTCGAGGTGTTCGCCGCCGGACGCGCCGAGCGGGAGCTGACCGCCCTCATCGAGCGTGCACCGACCTCGGCGCATCGGGTCACCGGCGACGGCGTCGTGACCGTGGACATCGATACCGTCGCGCCCGGTGACGTGCTCCTGGTGAAACCGGGCGAGGTCGTGCCGGTCGACGGACTCGTCAAGTCCGACGTCGCGACCTTCGACGAGTCCGCCCTGACCGGGGAGAGCGCACCGGTGGAACGCACGCGATCCACCCGGGTGGCGAGCGGCGTCGTGAACGCTGCCGGGCCGGCACAGATCTGGGCCGTCACGTCGGCCGAGGAAGGCACCTATGCGGCAATCGTGCGGTTGGTGCAGGAGGCGGCCGAGGATCGTCCACCCGCGGTTCGCCTCGCCGATCGTTGGGCGGCCTTGTTCGTGCCGCTCGTGCTCGCCGTCGCCGCGATCGCCTGGTGGGTGTCGGGAGACGTGATGCGCGCCCTCGCCGTCCTGGTCGTTGCGACGCCCTGCCCGCTGCTTCTCGCCGTGCCGATTGCGATCGTCTCGGGGATGAGCAGGGGCGCCAGTCACGGCGTCATCTTCCGTGGCGGCGGTGCCCTCGAGACCCTCGCCCGCTGCCAGTCGCTGTTGATCGACAAGACGGGGACCCTCACCGTCGGTTACCCCGTGGTGCACCGCATCGTTTCGTTCGACGCTGACTGCGAACCGACGGATGCACTCCGCCTGGCCGCGAGCGTCGAACAGATGTCTGCGCACATCCTGGCCCGCGCCCTGGTCACCGAAGCGCAGCAGAACTCTCTTACGCTGGCGATGCCCGACCACGTCGTCGAAGAGGCCGGGGGCGGCATTGCCGGTGAGGTGGATGGCCGACGGGTGGCGGTGGGTGCAGCGAGGTGGATCCTCGGCTCGGACACCGAACCGCCGGCCGTTCGATCGTTCCGGCGAGCCATCCAGCGGTCCGGGCCACTGGCGACGTTTATCGGGATCGACGGCTCGCTGGTCGCCGGGGTGGCCTTCGTCGATGTCATCCGACCGGACGCGGCAACGACCATCCGGGCGCTACGCAGATCCGGGATCCAGCGGCTCGTCATGGCGACGGGCGACCACCCCACCGTGGCGCACGCCGTCGGGCTTGCCGTCGGGGTGGACGCAGTACTCCCGGAGTGCACGCCGTCGGAGAAGGTGGACGCCGTACGGGATCTGCAGACCGAGGGTCCGACGGCGATGGCCGGCGATGGCATCAACGATGCTCCGGCACTCGCCGTGGCGGACGTCGGAATCGCCATGGGCGCACGCGGTGCCACGGCGTCGTCGGAGGCAGCGGACATCGTGATCATGGTGGACCGCTTCGATGCGATCCTGACGGCGGTGCGGACTGCGCACCGCTCACGGTCCATCGCCCTCCAGAGTGTCATCACCGGCATGGGTCTGTCGATGATCGCCATGGGGGCAGCGGCATTCGGCCTGATCGTGCCTATCGCGGGAGCGCTGCTGCAGGAGGTCATCGACCTCATCGCCATTGGGAATGCGCTGCGAGCCCTCCGCGATGATCCCATGCAGCGCGGCTCGCCCCAGCTCCCCGAGGAACTGTCCCGTGAACTGCGACGCGACCACGACCTCCTCATGCCGAGACTCGCAGCCATCGCCGATACAGCAGACCTCCTCGATCAGGTCGATGCCTCCGAAGCGAGACGTCATCTCGTCGAGCTCCGAGCGTTCCTCGTCGACGAGGTACTCCCCCACGAGCAGGAGGACGAACGTCGGATCTACCCGCTGATCGAGAAGATGATCGGAGGTGACGATCCCCTCCAATCCATGAGCCGCTCCCATCGTGAGATCTTCCATCTGGCGACCAGATTCGGCCATCTCGTCGACGACCTGGCCGAGGAGGGTCCCGATCAGCAGGATCTCCCGGAACTCCGCCGCATCCTCTACAGCCTCCATGCCGTGCTTCGACTGCACTTCGATCAGGAGGAGGAGCTCTACGCATCGCTCGACGTCGACTACCGGCCACCGACGAGTGGCACGGACCAGTGGCACGAGATCCTTGACAAGGACCCGCACTCCATTCCCCGCTGAGTGTTGGCGAGGCGCCCCCGCACCGAACGGTTCCGAGGGCGTCCTTGCGTTCATCGTCCGCCCTAGTACCGACAGTC
Source organism: uncultured bacterium (assembly GCA_965539925.1). Taxonomy (GTDB): domain Bacteria; phylum Actinomycetota; class Acidimicrobiia; order Spongiisociales; family UBA5794; genus B3-G11. The sequence continues at coordinate 2,655 of CBETWC010000123.1, read as the reverse complement.
AACTGACTAGAGCCCACTCCGAACCGCTCATAACGGCACTTATATGGGTGACCGTTGGCGGTGCGATCAGGAGAGCTTCACGTCGAGCCGGAGCCTGAGTTCGGCGAAGCTTGTTCTGTCGTTGACGTGTTCGTTCACCAAGCGGAAGCCATACAACTCATAGAAGCGGCGTGCCGTGGTGTTGGCCTTGAACACGTCGAGTTCGAGATATGAACGCGAAGCAGCGACGTAGTCCAACAGGGCACGTCCAACGCCACGATTCTGATACTCGGGCGTAACGAAGATTCCACCGACCTCGTTTCCGCTCATCGACACGGAGCCAACAACGCATCCGTCGGTCTCAAACACAAATGTCTCTGATGCCGGGAGCCACTGCTTAGCGATCAGCTGACGCTCCGTGTCGAAGAACTCGTCACTGAGAAACGGGTGAGCCTCCAACGATGCCAGATACCAGACATCGAGCACGTCGGCGAGATCTCTATCGGTGTACGGACGGATCACCTCGAGAGTATCGCACAGCCAACGCACCGCCCATATCGGCACCCATGTGTACCGGGGGGATGAACCTGCCGAGGTCTCATTTGAGGAACCGGTCACTCGAAAAGTAGAGTGCCCCACTACTAACCATCGAACGGAGACAGGTGTGGCGACACAGTCAGAAGACCTCAACGGTGAAGAACAAACAATCGATGGTCTGAGTCCCGAGGAGTGGAGTTCTCGGCAGGCCCGTCGTGCATTCGTGTTTGGACTTCTGACCCCGGTGTGGTGGGTCCTCATGCTCATCCTCATCAACCTGCTGGCCGGGATATTCCCCTCGACCAACCCGGACTCCACGTTCGTGTTCATCACCTGGGGCGTCATGGCCCTGCTATTCACCCTCACGGTCATGTACACGGGTGTGCAACAGGGACGACTGATTCGCGGATACGAGGCCCAGAAAGGTCTCTGGCTTGCACGAGGAGCCGTCATCGTTGGGGCCATCTACATCGTCGCGAGTCTGGCCATCATCGTGGCCATCTTCACAGGCGGGGACGCTTCCACCCGACCGCTGCTCTGATCCACGACTTCCCGCCCACTCTCACGCCCATGCTGAGTAGCCCATATCGGCACAAAGGGGTATCCACTTCGGTACAGTGACCCCTCCGAATGTGGGCCAGTGCCCCACTTTCGGCCTTGAATCGTCGCTTCTGTGGGAAATGAGCGTGCTGACGGTCGCCCAGAGCGCTTTTCGCCCCACCACTGTACCGAAGTGGATACCCCTTTCGGCACATATGCGCCGCGTTCGGGTCCCGTGTGGCTCAGGCGGTCAGGCCGCTCCTGCGGTCGATTCTGCTCTCAGGGCGAGGAACGTCCACAGTCCGCCGAGTAGGTCCACAGACGCGAACAGGACAAGTTGCCACGGTCCGACGGTGAGGGCCAGCACTACGAGACCTGCCACGATGCCCCAACGGACCCACACGCTCATCCGATGCATCTGGGTGAACTCTGCTTGCACCGCCGTCCAGTAGTACGCGCCGTAACCAATCAGCAAGAGTCCGACGATCCTGATCCAAGCCTCATCGGTCTCTGCAATCTGGAACACCGACAAGATCACGTTGGGAATCAGGAGCAACCCGATGCCGAGGAGCAGCACGTAGCCGGTCCACACCTGCATGGAACGAGTAACCGAATACATTCCAGACCTCCGTTGCTAGACACCAACCCGACCTGAGAAGTATGCCACAACACTGGCGGCTCACCAGGCTGAGCGGCCATCTGAACCCCGCCCATATCGGCTGCGATTTCAGGTGGTCGTTGCAACACCTTGGACGAGACTTGTCTCGATGGAGGTGCACGATGGGACGGTTGTCTGTTGTTGAGCGTGAGGAGTTGTGGGATCGATATGAGGCTGGCGAGTCGCAGCGGTCGATAAGCCGCCGACTGGGAAGGTCTCCGTCAACGATCAGGACTCATCTGGCCTCGTCGGGTTGGAGACGCCCGACTCCGCCAGACGAGTGGTGTTCGTTGCGCCTGTCGCTTGCTGAGCGGGAAGAGATCTCGAGGGGTATCGCCCGTAACGAGTCGCTGCGTTCGATCGCTTCCCGGTTGGGGAGGGCCCCGTCCACGGTGTCTCGTGAGGTCAAAGCCAATGGTGGTCCTGTGAAGTATCGGGCCACCGTGGCGCATCGGGCATCGAGGCGCAGAGCAAAGCGTCCCAAGGCGATGAAACTTGCTGAATGTTCTCGTTTGCGTGAAGCGGTTGAGGAGAAACTGGAGTTGTGGTGGTCTCCGGGGCAGGTCTCGCGGTGGCTGGTGCGGGCATATCCTGATGATGAGGAGATGCGGGTGTCACACGAAACGATCTACCAATCGCTCTATGTGCAGGGTCGTGGGGCGCTGCGTAAGGAGCTGTGGCGTTCTCTACGTACCGGACGTGCCATGAGGAGACCTCAGGGAAGAGCGAAATCGACCAAAGGCAGGATCCGGGACATGGTCATGATCTCTGAACGGCCCGCCGAGATCGAGGATCGTGCCGTGCCAGGTCATTGGGAGGGTGATCTCATTGTTGGGACACACAAGTCAGCAATCGGGACCTTGGTCGAGCGCCGGTCGCGTTATGTGAGGGGGTGTCAGGACCTTTGTGTAAGTGGGTGGCGTTGGTCATTGGTTGACGAT
>CBETWC010000122.1:0-5943 GCA_965539925.1 uncultured bacterium | reverse complement strand
GCAGTCTGACGGATCGATAGTGAGATGCGCTCGCGGTCACGATCGACCTCGAGAACCTTCACCTTGACCTTGTCACCCACCGTGACGATTTCGCCCGGGTGGTTCACATGGCGCCAGGAGAGCTCAGAAACGTGGACGAGACCGTCCATGCCGCCGAGATCCACGAACGCTCCAAAGTTGACAACCGAAGACACGACTCCGGGTCGGACGTCGCCCTCCTTGAGATCGGTCAGGAACGCTGTGCGCTGTTCGGCCTGCTCCTCTTCGAGGTAGGCACGACGAGACAACACGACGTTGTTGCGGTTCCTATCGAGTTCGATGACCTTGGCTTCGATCGTCTGGCCGACGAATGGCTGGAGATCGCGCACACGACGCAGGTCGACGAGTGACGCAGGAAGGAAGCCTCTCAGGCCGATGTCCACGATGAGACCGCCCTTGACGACCTCGATCACATGGCCTTCCACTGTTCCGCCACCTTGCATGACGCGCTCGATGCGACCCCATGCACGCTCGTACTGGGCACGCTTCTTGGACAGCACCAATCGGCCCTCGTCGTCTTCCTTCTGGAGAACGAGAGCCTCGATCTCATCCCCGACATTGACGACCTCCGACGGATTGACGCTGTTGCGAACCGAGAGCTCGTGAGGGGGAATGACACCCTCGGACTTGTAGCCGATGTCCACGAGGACCTCATCGGGATCCACGCGGACGACCGTTCCAGCGACGATGTCGCCTTCCTTGAACTCGAACACCGTCTGCTCGATTGCTGCGGCGAAGTCGTCTGCCGACAGATCGTCAGGCACATCCGCGATCTCTCGCGGAGCGCTGATGGCAGGACGCTCACCACGAGGCGTTGGGAATTCCTTGGGAGCCTCTTCCTCCACAGAATCGGCAGCTTCGACGCTGTCATCGGTGGCGGATTCCTCCGAGTCAGCTTCGGCATCGGACACGGAATCTTCAGCTGGTTCCTCCGACTCAACTGCAGACTCGGCTGCAGGCTCCTCGGCAGGTTCCTCAGAATCGACTGCAGATTCGGTCGCGGGCTCTTCGGCAGCTTCCGCGCTGACGACTGCGGCTTCCTCTTGCGTCTCAGGAGCGGCTTCGACCGCCTCTGGCACAGCCTCTTCAACGGCCTCCACGGCATCTGATGGCTGGGTTGCCTCGGTTTCGGTGGTGGCAGCCTCAGTGTCTGATGTTGATTCTTGGGCGGCTTCCGTGGTCTCCTCGCTCGGTACGGCGAGGTCTTGATCGTTGTCGATGGACATGTAGTGGTTGGTCTCCTAGACGGTTTGTATTCCTCCGAGCGCGCAGACGCGGCCCTGGTAGGCCTTCGTAGCGTAACCCAGGTCGCACGCAACCTGCAAGGGCGTTCTCATCGTTGAGCGTTCATCGTTTGGCGTTTGATGCTGAACGATGAACGCCAAACGCTCAACGCCAAACGCTAATGCCCTGCGTCGGCGAGGGTTGGGCCGATGCCGTAAGACACCTTCAGGGGGACGCTGAGACTCGTCACGCCCTCCATCGTGTTGATCGTCAGTTCTGTGACGGCGTCAATCTCGTCGAGGGGGACCTCGAGGACCAATTCGTCGTGGATCTGGAGGATCATCTCGGCCGCGAACGACTCCGCCCTCAGCAATGCATCGAGGTCGATCATTGCCTTCTTGATGATGTCGGCAGCGGACCCCTGGATGGGTGCATTAAGCGCCATCCGCTCCCCCATCTGGCGATCTCGGGAGCTTCTGCTGTTGAGTTCTGGCAGATACCGGCGTCGACCGAGGATCGTCGTCGTGAAGCCGGAATTCCGCGCTTCATCCACGATTCCCGACATGTAGGCCTTCACCTCGGGGAACTGAACGAAGTACTGGTCGATGTGCCGTTGGGCCTCTCCCCTATCGATATCGAGGCGTTGGGCCAGACCGTATGCCTCCATGCCGTAGAGCAGGCCGAAGTTGATCATCTTCGATGTCCGCCGCATCTCATCGGTCACATCGGCCGGATCGACGTCGCTGATGCGAGCCGCGGTTGCCGCGTGGATGTCCACGTCGTTGGCGAACGCCTCGATCAGCCCGGGATCCTGGGAGAGGTGGGCGAGTATGCGCAGCTCGATCTGGCTGTAGTCCGCCACCAGGAGCGTCGAACCTTCCTCAGCGACGAAAGCCTTGCGAATCGCACGACCCTCTTCGCTTCGTGCCGGAATGTTCTGCAGATTCGGCCTCTCCATCGAGAGTCGTCCCGTCGCTGCACCTGTTTGGTTGAATCTCCCGCGGAGGCGGTTGTCGTCATCCACGAGCTTCAATAGGGCCTCGACATAGGTCGAGCGAAGCTTGTCGAGTTCACGGAACAGCAGCAGCTTTGCAACGATGTCATGTTCACCGGAAAGTTTCTCGAGTACCGAGGCATCGGTGGACGGCGCACCCTTCGGCGTCTTCTTGATGACCGGGAGACCAAGCTCATCGAACAGGATGCTCCGAAGCTGCAGGGTGGAGTTGACGTTGAATGTCCGCCCGGCAAGGTCGTGAATCTCCTCTTGGAGCGTGCCAACGCGTTCAGCAAGGTCCACGCCGACGTCACTGAGGAACTCTGTGTCCAGCCCGACTCCGACGTACTCCATCCGCGCCAGAATCGGGACAAGCGGCAGCTCGACGTTGAGGTACAACTCTTCGCCACCGCGTGCCTGTAGTTGGTCGGTCAGTCCCTCGACCAGCCGTTGCACGGCCAGGGCGCGTCTTGCCGGAGTCTCAAGGTCGATTGCGGCCTCCTCGAAGGAGAAGGCTCCCTGCGCCGTCGAGCCTCCCTCGTCGTCGACGGCACCCACCTCGATCCCGAGTTCGCGATACGCGAGGTCATCAAGGGACGGAGCGCGTTGGGCCGGATTGACGACCCATGCCGCAAGCATGGTGTCGAAGTGGAGGCCCGGCAGAGGAAGGTCCGACTCGAGGAGCGCTCGAATGACCGGTTTCGCATCGTGGACAACAACGCCACGTGGCCCGGACAGAGCATGAAGAAAGCCCTCTGCCATCTCAAGTGGCACATACGTCGACGGATCCCCCGCAACGACGAATCCGAGGAGCGAGTCGTCCGACCACACCGGATCGATGGCAACCCGATCACCTGTGGCGAGGGCAACAGCCTGGTCATTCGTCGTAGCCGTCACGACCTCGACGTCCTCGATCGCACGTTCAGCTTCGGTGACACCGCCGAGACTCTCAAGACGTTGCCACAGGCTTCTGAAAGCCAGTTCATCGAACAGCGCTCGAACGGTGTCCCTGTCGAATGGTGTCAACACGAGATCTGTCGGTGACAGCTCCTCGAACGGAACATCCTTCACCATCGTCATGAGATCACGGTTCAGCATGACCTGATCGTGTGCAGCAGCGAGATTGTCCCTCAGCTTCGGCGTCATGTCATCAAGGTGTTCGAATAGCTCCTCAAGGCTGCCGTACTGCGTCAGTAGCTTCGCTGCCGTCTTCTCGCCGACCCCTGGTACTCCGGGAAGGTTGTCGGACGGGTCACCCCTCAGGGCCGCAAACTCGACGTACCGTTCAGGGCCGACTCCATACCGCTCAGCTATCCACTCGGGCGTCGCGTGGACGGTGTCGGAGATTCCCCTCTTGGTGTACAACACGGTGACATCGTCCGAAGACAGCTGGAACGAATCACGGTCACCCGTGACAACAAGCACCTCGTAGCCGAGATCGCGGCCGCTACCGACAAGTGTTGCGATGACATCATCGGCCTCGAACCCCGCAACACTCACCTGTGGGATCTCCATGGCTTCGAGCACTTCCTTGATGATCGGCACCTGGCTCCGGAACAGATCGGGAGCAGATTCCCTGTTCGCCTTGTATTCGGGATATGCCTCGGCACGGAACGTCGGTTCCCTCCTGTCCCAGGCGACTGCAAGAGCATCAGGCTTCTCGTCATCGAGGAGCTTGATCAACATCGAGGTGAACCCGAACACCGCGTTCGTCACCTGACCGGAGGGAGTTGCGAGATCGGGCGGCAGGGCGTAAAACGCCCGATACGCGAGGGAGTGGCCGTCGAGCAGCGCAAGCTTGGTCATGGCGGTCAGCGTACAGCTCAGCTGGCCGCCAGTTTCCTGATCAGTCTGTCCCGCTTCCCGACGAGCTTTCGCCGCGTGCGCTCCATGTTCTGGATCTGCTTGCGCATCCGTACAACGTCCGCACCCGTCATCTTCGCTGCAGCTCGATCGTCGTAGTTCTCAGACACCGCAGCATCTCGCTGGGCGTCGTCGTCGATGTGCTGGAGCATCGATAGCTCGACCTCTGCCTGGTCGATCTGGGTTCCGAGGGTCACGATCTGCGTGTTGAGACCATGGATCCGTTCAAGAGCGCTCACCATCGTCGTGATGCTACCGACAAGCAGCTGATGCGGGGCGATTCCCAGAAGTTCAACGGCTCATCGACCCTATCATCGACCACCCTGCCGGGATGGCGGAATGGTAGACGCGGCGGACTCAAAATCCGTTGGGTGAAAGCTCGTGTGGGTTCGAGTCCCACTCCCGGTACCAGTGCTTGGAACAGCGAATGGCCCTGTCAGCGCACGGCGCTCGACAGCTCGCTGACGAACCGACCCAGTGCCGCTGCAGCATCTGTCCCTGACCGGGCTTCCAACACCCGCCTCACCACGGCCGTGCCCACGATCACGCCGTCTCCATGCTCTGCGGCGGCCGAGGCGTGATCAGGGGTGGAGATGCCGACGCCGAACACGATGGGGACGTCGCTGTGAGCACGGATACGACGGGCCAACGCAGATATGTTCGACGAGGCAGCGTCCCTCTCTCCTGTGACGCCGACCTCTGCAATGGCATACACGAATGCAGGCTCCGCATCGAGCACGGTTACGAGCCGGGCATCGTTCGTTGTCGGGGCGACGAACAGCGACAGGCCGAGGCCCGTCTTGTCGGCTGCCTCCAGAAACGGCGCGGCCTCGTCAGCAGGGAGATCCGCGATGATGACTCCAGCGGCACCTGCATCGGTTGTCTCATTGAAGAACGTGTCGATGCCTCTCCGAAGCACCGGATTGACGTACGTCATCGCGAGGATGGGCTTATCGGTCTCACGTGCTACGCGTCGAATGACCTCGAGCGCGACAGCGACCGTCACTCCCCTTTCGAGAGCCATCTCGCCGGCTTCCATGATCACAGGACCGTCCATCAACGGGTCTGCGTAGGGGATCCCAACTTCGAATCCGTCGGCACCGGCATCAGCCATCGCCTTGAAGATCTGGACGGATTCCTCGACGGAGGGGATCCCTGCAGTGAGATACGGCAACAACACGGCCCTGCCCTCGGCGCGGGCGCCAGCGAACATCGATGCCAATCGGTCGCGTCCTGAGTCACTCATCGAACGCAGCCACCTGTTGTACGTCCTTGTCTCCCCTGCCGGACAGATTCAGCACGACGGTCCTCCCAGCAAGACTCTCTGACTCCCTGACGATCCATGCCAATCCGTGGGCAGATTCAAGTGCAGGGATGATGCCCTCTGTCACCGCGAGCCGGTGGAATGCCGTCACCGCCTCATCATCAGTAACGCTCTCGTACCGAACAAGCCCTTCGTCCTTGAAATAGGAGTGCTCCGGCCCCACACCCGGATAGTCGAGACCGGCAGAGATCGAGTGCGCCTCGAGCACCTGGCCGAACTCGTCCTGGAGCATGTAGGTCATGGCACCGTGGATCACACCAGGGCTGCCCTCTCCCAGTGAGGCACCGTGTTTGCCCGTCTCGATGCCAAAGCCTGCAGCTTCGACTCCCACGAGCTCGACGTCTGGGTCTCCTGCGTAGGGATAGAAGACGCCCATTGCGTTGGAACCGCCTCCAACCGGCGCAACGATGACGTCAGGGGAACCGTCGAACTGCTCCTTGAGTTCCTCCCCGATCACCTTCTGGAACTCGCGCACCATCCATGGGAACGGATGGGGACC
>CBETWC010000121.1:0-5958 GCA_965539925.1 uncultured bacterium | reverse complement strand
GTCGATGCTCTCAACGGTGCACTCCGCCGACGGTGTGAAGCTCGGACAGCTCACCGAACGCAACTCCCGGCCCGTGAGCCTCGACGAGATGCCAGATCTCGTCGTCGCAGCATTGCTTTCGGCTGAGGACAAATCCTTCTACGAACATGAGGGCATCAACTTCCAGGCAATCGCACGAGCGGCGATCGGGAAGATCTCGAGTAACGCCCCGGGCGGCGGGTCAACGATCACACAGCAGGTTGTGAAGCAGAACTTCCTTTCGGACGACTACACAATTGAACGCAAGATCTGTGAAGCAGTTGTCGCAGCCGAGGTCGAGCGCAAGTACACGAAGGACCAGATCCTCGAGTTCTGGGCGAACTCGGTGTTCTTCGGATCGAACGCGTATGGGATCAAAGCGGCATCGCTCGAGTACTTTGGAAAGGAACTCGACGAGCTGTCGATCTCTGAGGCCGCTCTCCTTCCGATCCCGATCAGAAACCCCACCTACTACCACCCCAGACACAACCCCGAGAACGCGATGACTGCGCGGAACCGGACGATCGACCGAATGGTTGTGAACGGATACATCCTCCCCGCTGACGGCGCGGCTGCAAAGGCGGAGCCACTGGGCGTTGTCGAGCAGCAGACGTTCGAAGCACTCTCACCGCAGGTGATGATCGCTGTACGCCAGAGACTCCTTCGCAACAACACGTACGGCCTGGGAGACACATACGCCGAACGCAAGCGTGCAGTCTTCGGGTGTCCGGCAGCCGTCACTGACTGTGACGGAGGCGGCGGACTCACGATCGACATCACACTCGATGTAGATCTCCAGAACGAGGCGAACAGGATCCTCCGAGCCTGGTTCCGCCCTGAATTCGACGGTCCGACAGGCGCAATCGCCACGGTTGACAACAAGACGGGAGCGATCCGGGTGCTCGCATCGGGCCTCGACTACGGCACCGACATCGAAGCTGGACAACGACCATACGACCTTGCAAGTCAGGGTGCTCGCCAGCCCGGATCAGCCTTCAAGCCCTTCACACTCGCTGCCGCTCTGGAGTCAGGCGACCGGGCGGGTAACCCTGTGACCCTCGGCACCTACTGGGATGACTCGAGCCCCGCGGTTATCGAGTGCGATAGCCCATGCTCTGCCGATGGCAACTTCTGGACCGTGCGCAACGCAGGCGGTTCCTCAGGAAAGAGTCTGCGCACCCTCGAATCCGCTACGTACAACTCGGTCAACACGGTGTACGCAAGGCTCGTTGATGCAATCGGGGCTGAAGCAGTGGTCGACATGGCACACCGTCTTGGTATCGAGTCGCCGCTCCAGCCCTACCCATCGATCACGCTCGGGGCTCTCGGCGTCTCACCACTCGAGATGTCGGCCGCGTACTCGACGTTTGCCAACTTCGGTTCGCGAGTCGAGCCATACCTCATCGAGAAGATCACTGCTTCTGACGGGACCGTCCTGTACGAGCACCAGATTGAACCGCGCCAGGTGGTCTCGGATCAGATCGCAGCGGCCGTCGTCGGAGTGATGGAGAAGGTCGTCACGAGCGGAACAGCCAAGCGCGCCAACATCCCCGACCGTCCTCAGGCGGGGAAGACAGGGACCGCCACCAACTACCGAGATGTCTGGTTCGTCGGATATGTGCCCCAGCTCACGACAAGCGTTTGGGTCGGGTACGCAGACGCACAGCTTCCTCTGGAGGAGTTCACGGTTTGGAACGACATCGAGGGAAAGGAGCAGTTCTACCGGAGAGCATTCGGAGGAACGCTGCCTGCCCCGATCTGGAAGCAATTCATGGAGTATGCAACCAAGGGCTTGCCTCCGATCGACTTCCCCGAGGACCCGCCCGGAACCGACGTCTACCGTCAGACGCCGTTCACCTCCGTTCCTCCATTCACCGAATCCGTTGATGAGACGGTCGAATCCCTCTTCGCCATCGGGCTCAGGGCAGATGTGGTCGAGGTTGACTCCGTCATGGCAGCGGGGACCGTGATCGGGACGGTTCCCCTCGCGGGCACGCCAATGCGCCAGGGCTCGACAGTGACTGTTGAGGTCTCGACCGGTGTTGCACCCGTGATCTCGATGATCGATCTTCGCGGAGTGCCGAAGAACCAGGTCAGCAATCGCATCTCCCAGTTCGCCATCGACAATGGCATCTCTCTCACGTGGTCCCTCACCGAGATCGTGACATCGAATCCCACACTCAATGATGTCGTCGTTGCAACAACACCCATGCCTGGCGAGCCGATCGTTGGTGGCCAGACCATCGTGGTGAAGATCGGGAAATCTCCCTAGCAAACGACTGACGATGAACGACGAACGATTAGCGTTGTTTGTCATGTCCGAATCCCTCCCACCGCCTCCTCTTCGACGTCTGTGGCGGTACGCGTCGGGATACCGCAGGCACATCGTGCTTGCGAGCATCTGGTCGTTCCTCAACAAGGCGGTCGACCTTGCTCCCCCGTTCCTGATCGGCCTCGCGGTCGACGTGGTCGCGAACCAAGGGGACTCGTTCCTCGGAAGACTCGGTATCGAGGATCCGAAGAATCAGATCGTTGCGATCGCCGCAGTCACGTTTGTTGTGTGGGGATTGGAATCCCTCTTCGAGTATCTCCTTGGTATCGAGTGGAGGAACCTGGCCCAGTCGATACAACATGACCTCAGAGTCGATACGTACGACCACCTCCAGAGTCTTGATGTCGAGTATTTCGAGGACCGATCGACCGGTGACCTCATGGCAGTGCTCAACGACGATGTCAACCAACTCGAGAGGTTCCTCGATATCGGGGCGAACGAGGTGATCCAACTGATGACAACGGTTGTGCTCATCGGCATCTCGTTCTTCATCATCGCCCCATCGGTCGCGTGGCTTGCGTTCCTCCCGATTCCCGTGATCCTGTGGGGCTCGCTTCGTTTCCAGAAGAGGATCGAGCCGCGCTACGAGGCCGTACGTGATGAGGCCGCGGCCATCAACTCCCAACTGTCCAACAGCATCGGTGGAATCACCACCATCAAGGCATTCACATCCGAAACACGAGAGGTCGAACGAATCGAAGAGGCTTCCAATCGGTACAGGGAAGCCAACCGTGACGCCATCAGTCTCTCGGCAGCGTTCACTCCCCTGATCCGAATCGCGATCCTCGTCGGATTCACCGCCACGCTTGTGTGGGGCGGTTTCCTCGCGTTGGACGGCAACCTCAACATCGGCCTGTACTCCGTCATGGTCTTCCTCACGCAACGGCTTCTCTGGCCACTCACCAGGCTTGGGCAGACAGTTGACCTGTATCAGCGAGCCATGGCTTCGACGAAGCGGGTCTTCGGTGTGCTCGACGCGGAACCGACCATCCTCGACGGCTCCCGCTCCATCACCACCGTCTCTACCAGCGAAGCCATCGTCTTTGACGGTGTCACGTTCTCCTACGACGAGGGTTATCCGGTGATCAACGACGTAACGCTCACCGTCGACGCCGCGCAGACGACTGCGTTCGTCGGATCCACCGGCTCGGGCAAGACAACCATCATCAAGCTGTTGTTGCGGTTCTACGATCCGGACCAGGGATCGATACGCATTGACGGTGCTGACATCAGCTCGCTCGAACAGGCCGAACTGAGGCAGCTCATGGCCCTGGTGAGCCAGGACGTCTTCCTCTTCCACGGCACCGTGATAGAGAACGTTGCCTATGGCGCGCCGAATGCGAGCCCTGGCGCGATACACGCGGCGGCGCGCATGGCAGAGGCGCACGACTTCATCATGTCCCTGCCCAATGGCTACGACACCATCGTTGGAGAACGCGGACAGAAGCTCTCTGGTGGCCAGCGCCAGCGGCTCTCCCTGGCCAGGGCGCTCCTCACAGAATCACCCATCCTCATCCTCGACGAGGCGACCTCGGCAGTCGACAACGAAACCGAGGCTGCGATCCAGCGATCGCTTGCACGCATCGCCCACGATCGCACGATGGTGGTCATCGCCCACCGCCTCTCCACGATCAGACACGCCGATGTCATCTACGTGATCGACAAGGGTGCCGTTGCCCAGTCGGGCACCCACGACGACCTCATCGCCGTCGACGGCATCTACCGCGCCTTGTGGAATGTGCAAACGGGTGAAGCCGGCTAGCTCGCTTCGCTCGCGGTGTAGTACGTATGACGAAGTACGTAGTACGAAGAGGCGCGGATTGGGGCTTCCACCCTTCTTTGCGTCCTCCCCTGGCGGGAGGACCTGGGCATGCGCACAAACCGGGCATCTGTCGATCGGCTCCTCTTCTACGTACACCTTTCGCGCTCTTGGTCAAGGTACTTGATGTTACTTGGTGATTCTTGATACAAAGTGCCCATGACATCGAACAGCTCTCCGCAGACGCCCGGGGTTGGGTCTTACCAGGTCCGTCCTCCCTGCTCAGAGGCCCATGCTTCATACCCGGGCGTCGCGGAACCTTCACAGATCAGGACCACCGCCCAACGCCGGAGATCCATATCACCGATGATCGAGACGCAATCTCCAGCGGGATTGGCCGCCACACACGCCTACGTCCGCCGGTACTGGATCCCGATCATCGGCCCGGGAGCGGTCGCAGACCTGCTACGACTCACCGCCGCCGCACACAGCGGCCGCTCCCTACCTGAACCGACCCACCTCCCCTCGCTCCTATCGGCAGGGCTTGTTCGCAGGGATGCCACCACGGTGTTCGTCCCCGACACCGTACGCCCCCTGGACCGGGCACTGGTCAGGCGCCTTCCGCCTTCGCTCCGGCGGTCCCACCCGGCACACATGCCCGCCTGAAGAACTGCAGCGGGTAGCCTCCCCACATATGGAGGACACGTCACCGAGCATCCAGCCGATCGAGGTTCAAGACACCGACTTCGACGCGATACTCGACATCAGGCCACATGCCTCCTCAACGCCCACGCTGCCAGGCGCTGTGGCCGTCTCGGCCGACCTTCTGGCGGCGAACCCATCTGGCTTCATCAGTACGAAATCGGACTCGCTTCTGATCATCTGTGACATTGGAGTGCGGTCAGCCACAACCACGAACGGCCTCCGATCTGCGGGATACATTTCTGCCGTGTCTCTCGATGGAGGTATCGAGGCGTGGATCGCTGCCGGACTGGCAACCGAAGCACCCGAGGGTCTCTCGCCAGAGGACTACATCCGCTACGACCGGCAACTGAAGCTCCCCGGCTTTGGCGTCACGGGACAACAGGCTCTTCGTGATGCACGCGTCGCAATCGTCGGAGTCGGCGGACTCGGAGCACCTGTACTTGCGTACCTCGCTGGCGCAGGCGTAGGCCACATGACGATCATCGATTCAGATCGGGTTGAGGCCTCCAATCTGCATCGTCAGCCGATCTACGCAATGGACGATGTCGGAAGGACGAAGTCAGAGGCTGCAGCTGAATACGCAGCAGCATTGAACCCAGTGGTTGAGATCGCCACGCGGACGGCACGCATCGACGAGACGAATGCAGTTGAACTCCTCGAGGATCACGATGTCGTTGTCACATGTACCGACAGTTTCGACACCGCCCACGCGATCAACGCTGCCGCGGTGGAGCTTGGGATTCCGATGGTGTTCGCGTCCGTGTATCGCACCGAGGGACAGTTGGCAGTGTTCGATGCGCAAGCCGGCTCCTGCTACGCCTGCGTATTCCCTGAGGATTCGGGTGGCACGGGCCTCGATTGCTCGATCGTCGGTGTCCTGGGCCCTGTCACAGGAGCGATCGGCTCCATGCAGGCAACCGAGGTGGTGAGTCTCATCACCGGCTTGGGAAGGCCGTCTGTGTCCAAACTCACGTTGTACGACGCGTTGGCCCAGACCATGGATTCAGTGGCGATTCACAAGAAGCCAAATTGCCCCGTGTGCGGCGCCGGAGACGAGTAGCGCTCAGTCCCAAATGTTGCGCTTGCCGCCCTGACCGACAAACACTGATTCGGCCTCTGCCGGGGCAACGGGCGCTGGAGCGGT
>CBETWC010000120.1:0-5966 GCA_965539925.1 uncultured bacterium | reverse complement strand
CAGCCATCAGCCATCAGCCATCAGCCATCAGCTATCAGCCAGCACTCGGACGAGATTCTGCCTGACGCCTGACACCTGATTTCTCAGCTTTCAGACCTCGGACGCTTGCGCACCGGTCGGGATGGCGACTGTGAAGGTTGCCCCGCCTCCGGGCGTTGGTTCGTACCACACGCGGCCGTTCATCGCTTCTACGAGGCCCTTGACTATCGAGAGTCCGAGGCCGGCACCACCCCTTGACCTGGTGGCGTGTGGCTGAAGTTGGGTGAAGCGATCGAAGATGACGTCGTGCTGTTCGTAGGCGATGCCGGCGCCGTGATCGATCACAGAGAGATGCACTTCGTTTCGATTGGCCGCGGTGACCACCTCGATGGGGCTGTCGCTTCCGTACTTGATCGCGTTTTCGACGAGGTTCGTGATGACGCGTGCAAGGTGGTCCGGGTCAGAGACCACTGTGTCGACGTCGGGTGAGGGTTCGTGGCTGACACCATCGGCATCAGGGAGGGAAGCGAGCAGATCAACGAGGAATGGCTCGAGATCGATCTGTTCTGGCCGCACCGGTAGTGATTCTGCCTCGATTCGAGACATGACGAGCAGATCCTCGATGAGTGTTCTCAGACGGTTCGCTTGCTTGGCTGCCATTTCGATCAGTTGCTGGGCCCTTGGGTCCTCAGGGAGCAACTCGGGGCGTTTAAGCGTTCCAATCGCACCGATGATCGAGGTCAGTGGAGTTCTCAATTCATGGGAGACCACGGAGACGAAGTCTGTCTTGAGTTGTGCAAGTTCCGCCATTCGCTCGCTTGTGGAGCGAGCCTCTTCAAAGCGAGCCATCTGGTTCAGTACGAGAGCAGCTGGCGCCGCCACCGACTCGAGCGTCTCGATGTCCTCGTCGGTGAAATCGGTCGGCTTGTCGCCGACAAGCAGGACACCGATGGTGCGGTTCTCAACGCGCATCGCGACCACGGCAATCCTGTCCGCTTCGAGCTCGGCTGCGAGGCGGTCGCGGGTCGGACGCCCGGCGGTGTTGTTGATGACTGTTGCGTCACCGCTCATGAACACGCGTTGGGACACCCCAGGCTCATCGAGGCCGAGTGTGAACTCGTCGGCACTGACAGTATGTCCCGAGACCCAGATCGGCGACATCAGCTCCAGCCGTTCTGCGGACGCGTTGTACAACATGACGAGACCGATCCTGGCCTTCACGGACTCAGCCACACGCCCGATAAGTTCGGGGAGTACCTCGTCGAGCTTCGAGCCGGCTCCAATCGTGCGCGAGACCTCGTACAGGTGAGTGAGCTGTTGCTCCTGACGTGCGAGTTCGGCTCCGCGGTGCGCGACGGACCGATATGCCGCGTCGGTGGCCTCGAGTTGTGTCCGAATGCCGACAGAGATCAGGAGGACGAACACGGTCGCCCCGATGAATGGGAGGAACAGTCCGGTGAACGTTGCTATCCCTGTCGATCCTGCTCCCACGATGTTCAGCCAGAAGGCTCCGGCTGCGGCGATTCCGAGCGCGATGACGAGTCTGTTGGGTGCAAGTGTTGCCGCTGCGAAGAAGAGGACGAGGAGGAACCCGATGCCGTTCGGCGTACCGATCGATGCAGCCTCGTAGGTGGACACCGCCAGCAGGGCAGCGATGCTCCACAGGAAGAGTGTCCAATCTCCGATGGATGACGTCAACAAGGTGCGCCATGGGGCGAACGTGATGATCACGAGTCCGAGGGTGAAGGCGACGAGGGTGACCACGACGGCAAGGTCATCAGCAAGGTCGAGTGGCAGTGCCCACAGTGTGAGCATGATCATGCCGAGCCACGAGACAACCAGACCCGTGTGAATCACACGGATTCGGTAGTCGATTACCAAGTCCCTGTCGGTCAAGCGGCCAAACCCCTTACCACGTCAGCTCCCACGGTAACCTCTCTTCATGGCCCGGGTACTCCTTCTCTTCGGCGGACGTTCGTCTGAACATGAGGTTTCGTGCGCGTCAGCCGTGTCTGTGCATGATGCCCTGGTTGAGGGCGGTCACCGCGTGATCACTGTCGGAATCGACCGTAGCGGGGAATGGTTCCTCGCAGATCCCACGTTCCGGCCATTCAGGGCTGAGGGCCGATCTGTTGAGATGGCTGTGCCGCGAGGCATCTTGCGTGTCGCAGATCACGACGTCGGCTTCGATGTCGTGTTCCCTGTACTCCACGGACCGTGGGGAGAAGATGGCACCGTGCAGGGATTGCTGGAGACGTGCGGCGTTGCCTATGTCGGTTGCGGTGTGCTTGGCAGCGCACTGGCGATGGACAAGGACCTTGCAAAGCGGGTCGTGCAGGCCTCCGGCATTGCCACGACGCCCTGGATCCGACTGCACCGTCCACGTTGGGAAGCGGATCCCCACGGCGTGGTTCAGCAGGTTGCCGCATCGCTGCACTATCCGGTGTTCGTCAAGCCGTCGGCGCAGGGATCATCGGTCGGCATTGCCAAGGCACAGAGTGATCAGGACCTCAAAGAAGCAATCGACTCCGCGTTCCGATATGACACGAAGGTCATCATCGAGCGGGGCGTTGTCGGACGCGAGATCGAGGTGGCAGTGCTCGACGGACCGAGCGCCTCAGTTCCGGGCGAGGTCATTGTTGAGACCGAGTTCTACACGTACGAAGCCAAGTACTCAGACGAGTCGTCACGATTCGAGGCCCCCGCACAACTCCCTCGTTCTGCCTCTGCGGAGGTCAGGGCGCTTGCCGAGCGGGTATTCGTGGAACTGGGACTCTCAGGATTGGCCCGGATCGACTTCTTCTATGACACGGCGAAGAAGGTGTTCCTGTTCAACGAAGCGAACACGCTGCCCGGTTTCACCTCAATCTCGGGCTTCCCGAAGATGTGGATCGCCTCGGGTATGACCTACGCCGAGTTGTGTTCCACACTCATCGACGCCGCGGTTGTCCGTCACGAAGATCGCAACCGGCTATCGATCCGCTGAAGCTGGGTTCAGATTCGGACGACCGGGCAGGTGAGTGTTCTCACGATTCCGGTAACGGGCTGTATCTGTGTGACAACGAGGTGGCCGAGGGCATCGACATCAGCTGCTTCGGCAGAAACAATGACATCGTATGGCCCCGTCACGGCATCCGCTGACGAGACTCCATCGAGTTCGTTGATCTCGCGAGCTACTTCGGATGCTCGACCACTGTCGGTCTGGATGAGTACAAAAGCATGAACCATGATTGCAGGCTATCAGGTATCAGGTATCAGGTTTCAGGATTCTGACGCCTGACGCCTGACGCCTGATTCAATACCCGTCTGAACCGAAGCGGAGGTTCGTGGCGTAGGCGTCGTCCCCGTCGCCGTTGAGATCAAAGCGTACGCGTTGGCCCTGCCGGAGGAGGCGGAACATCGAACCCTCGAGACTGCCGGGCTTGAGGAGTACTTCGGACCGGTCGTCCTCGCGCACAATGGATCCGATCCCGGTTTTTGCGTCGTATGCCTTGACGACGCCTTGCATCAGGCCTTCTCGATCTTGCCGGCCTTGATGCACGATGTGCAGACGCGTGCGCGGCGTGAGTTCGTGCCGTGCTTGACGCGGACCTTCTGAATGTTGGGGCGCCAAGTCTTGGATGACCGCTTGTGCGAGAAACTGACCTGTTTGCCCGTCCACGGCCCCTTGCCGCAGATTTCGCATCTGTATGCCATGTGGGGGAAACCTCCTGAGGTGCTCGGGAACGATAGCAGCGCACCATGTGTATCGGACCCCTGGCTCGATTGTGGCAATGTGTTCCCATGTCTACCAACATAGGGCCCATGACATCATCCTCAACCACCGAAAGAAGGACTCTCGCCTACCTCGCCGAGATACCCGTCGACAGGGTCAAGGGCATCGGTGCGATCTCCATGAAGAAGCTCGGGGCCGAAGGAGTCCGCTCCGTTGCTGACCTCCTGTTGACAGTTCCTCGCAGGTATCTCGATCGAAGTCAGCTGTCGGAGATGGCCACTGCTCCGGTCGGGGAGGTGGTGACAGTTGGTGGATCGGTCACTTCATTCAGCAAGCGACGCATCTCCGGCGGCAGGATGATGGTCGAGGCAAGGGTGTCGGACGGGTCGGCTTCGGTTCGATGTGTGTGGTTCAACCCCTACATCAGACTGTCGGAAGGGGAGGAAGTGGCTCTCTCGGGTGAGATCGAGACCTTCCGTGGATCGCTGCAGATGAAGAATCCCGCCGTCGACCGCCTGAGCGCAGACAAGGAGGCAACGACTGGTCGGGTGCTGCCGGTGTATCCAACCCTCGGCGGATTCAAGCCGAACTCGGTCCGCGACGCAGCGGCGAATGCACTCAGACGTGCCCTGCCTGTCGTCGACATCGTTCCGGGCGACATCCTCGACCGGTTCGACCTGGTGGACCGCACCTATGCGTTGTCGAAGGTGCACTCGCCGGAGTCTCTCGAGGAGGTCGGCCCAGCGACGCGCAGGCTGATATTCGATGAGTTCCTTCGGATCCAGATGGCGCTGAAGGTGCGAGCACATGACGAATTCGAATCCCAGGTGGGCGTCCCAAATTCTGTGAGGGGTGATCTGTTCCACCGGTACACGGACTCCCTGCCATATCGGCTGACGGATGCCCAGAACCGCGTGCTCAGCGAGCTCCTCGGCGACATGGAGGCACAGACCCCGATGCACAGGCTGCTTCAGGGAGAGGTTGGCTCAGGCAAGACCGTTGTGGTCGTTCTGGCACTATTGACATCTGTCGAGAGCGCTCACCAGGGTGCCGTAATGGCGCCGACGGAGGTGCTCGCAGCCCAGCACTACCTCGGTACCGAACTCGCGCTACAGGAGGCAGGCATGGCTCCAGCCGTGGAGGATGCAGGTGCTGGAGGCACTGCTTCCCTCTTCGCCGAGGAGCCCCTCTCCACCAGGGCCGTACGCATCGGCTTGTTCACCGGGAGTCGTGTCACGACCAACTTCGTTATTGGCGATGTCTCGCGCGCACAGGGTCTTGAATGGCTGGCGGATGGCACGATCGACATCGCGTTCGGCACCCAGGCCCTCATCCAGAGCGATGTCACGTTCCACTCGCTCGGCATCGTCGTTGTCGACGAGCAGCACCGTTTTGGTGTCGAGCAAAGAGTCGTGATGCGAGACAAGAACCAGGGCGAAGGCGTCCCTGATCTGCTGCTCATGACCGCAACGCCCATCCCGCGCACACTTGCAATGACGCTCTACGGGGATCTCAAGGTGTCCGTGATCGATGAGATGCCTCCTGGCCGATCCCCGACGGCCACAGAGGCCATGCCCGATGACTCCGATGCTGAGATCGATCGGAGGATCACCGAAGCGGTGGCCCTGGGCCGCCAAGTATTCGTTGTCTGTCCGCTTGTGGAGGACTCGGACAAGATCGAATCCCGGTCTGCTGTCACGGAGTTCTCCCGCGTGCGGTCGGCCCTGCCCGATGTCCGCTCGGAGTTGTTGCACGGTCAGTTGCCGTCGAACGAGAAATCCGAGGTCATGCATCGCTTCCGAGCGGGGGAGATCGATGTGCTCGTCTCAACCACTGTTATCGAGGTGGGCATCGATGTGCCGAACGCGACTCTGATGGTGATAAGAACGGCTGATCGCTTCGGCTTGAGCCAGCTTCACCAGCTTCGGGGCCGTGTGGGAAGAGGGGAGTACGGTGGGAGCTGCATTCTCTCCTCTGATCCAACAACGGCGGATGGAGAGCGTCGGATCGAGGCCATGGTCCGTTCCACCGACGGATTCGAGCTCTCGGAGATCGATCTGGAGATCCGTGGACAAGGAACAGTGTTCGGCGGTTCGCAATCCGGTGCTGCTGACCTGCGGCTCGGGGACATCCTGAGGGACCACGCCCTTCTCGATGCTGCAAGCACGGTGGCAACCGAGGCAGTCGGCAGCGATCCTGACGGCCCTTTCGTGACCGATGTCATGCATGAAGTGGCGGCGCTCTTCGGCGACTCTGCCGAGTGGCTGTCAAG
>CBETWC010000119.1:0-6007 GCA_965539925.1 uncultured bacterium | reverse complement strand
GAGTCGCAAGAAGCTTCCGGCTGATCAGCCGTTCCCGTTCCCGTTTCGTCTCCCCATGAACGCTGACCATCTCGAGATGATTCGCGTCGGTCTGAACATCGCCATCACACGTTCAACAGTGGAGTAGCGGGTCGTCACATGCTGCAAGGCTTGGGTGTGGGCATCGGTGGCCTTATCGATCACAGCGGTGGTCGAGTCGCGTTCTCCATAGAGCGACTCGCCGTACGAGCGTGCCAACGGGACGAACGCCTCGTCGATCGACTCCGCAGCCTCGAGCAGGGTTGACGAAGGTCTCACGGGATCACCGAGGTCGGCGAGCCTGTCCGTGATGTCCTCCCACGCAGCTGCGATGTCGCCTTCGCTGAGCCTCGCGAGCCTTCTCCGTCGACGCCACCATTTCGTGACAGGGACCAGGAGTGCGAGTATTCCTGTGAGACCGAGGGCCGCCAGTATCCATGTCGCCCATCGTGGGAGGTCGATCCACGCTGCCGTGTCGGTTGTGTCTCCGCCGGCAGGTGCGATACCTGTTCCCGTGCGGTCCCCCTGCCTGAAGCGTCCATCGTCGAGGATCTCGTCCCCTCCCGCAGTATCGATGAGCGCCGGGCTTGGTACGGCTTCACGGTACGCAGCAGGACTGAAGTCGAGGACTTCTGTGACGCTCTCGTTCGCCGTCTGTGCAGCGAAACCGCTCCTGGGAGTCGGGTCGAACGCCATCCATCCGTAGCTCGGGATCCACATCTCCACCCAGGCGTGCGCGTTCCTGTTCTTCACCTGGACGAGCGTGTCGTTCAGTTTCTCTCCCGGCGTGAATCCGAGCACGACCCTTGAAGGGATACCGATCGATCGGCCCATCAATGCCATTGCGGTGGCGAACTGCTCGCAGTACCCGTTCCGCGTGAAGGGGTTGTCCTCGTCCGTGAGCCAGTCGGACACATCGCCTGTGATGTATTCCGTGGGAACCGCCGTGTTGTACTCGAAGCCTCCCGAGAACCTGAAGAAGTGCTCGAGGGCGAGTGCCTTCTCGAAGTTCTCCGTGAGGTTCTTCGTTTCGTCCCTCGCGACAGAGCGGACTCCGGAGCCAAGGTCATCCGGTATCTCGGTCCAGAACTCGGCATCGTCGAGTTCGAGATGATCACGCGCATCGCCAAGTCTGGGAACCGTCTCTCCGGCATCTTCGGCAGCCTGGAAGAGAGGGCTCAGCTCGCCGGTGGCGGTGCGGGCGAGTTGGCTGAGCATCGCTGGTGTGTAGGTTGGGATGTCGGCACGCACGGAGTACTGCATGTCTTCGTACGTCACGTCGCCCTGGAAGTAGAGTGATCCGTCCATCCTGCGGACCCGCATCGTCTTCGTATCGCCCTCTGTCGCTGCTTGGGAGGCGAACGGAGTAGAGGGGGCAGGTAGCCAGGGCTGGCCGAGGAGTTGGATCGTGATGTCCACGCCTATCTCGGTTGTCTCACCGCGGTAGCGGTGTGTGGTGTTGATCCACGGTTCCTCTTCGAGCCCGAACAGGTGGATTCTGTCGGTGGCCCACTGCCCATTCCTGTAGACGTCAAGAGTCACCGTCCGGAACCGAACCAACGACGGGTCAATGCCCTCGATGTTCGCGGTGAACATCGGGTCATCTGTCGGGTTGATCAGGTTGGCCTTGATGTCAACAAACGGGTTGAAGGAACTGGATGATCCCGAGTAGCCGTCCGAGTAACCCGAGGGTGATCTCCACTTGACGAACCCATCGGAAGGCACGGCGGTTCCGACCATACCCACTGCCAGGAGTCCCGCAGCAATAGTCGCTGCAACGAGGGCGCCGATCGCAGGTGTCGGTCTTCGCGAGGGCGGCTTGGAGGCGTTGACCCGCTGGAGTCTCCCGGTGCCGTGATCACGTTCGTCCGCCCTGATGGCGATCAGGGACAAGGCAACCACGAGGATGAACACGCCGAGGTGGAGGAGGTTCTTGGGCTCCCGATCGATGATGGCGAATTGCACCGCAACAATGAGGGGAGTCAGTATCGCTACGAACGGTCGGTCATTGAGCAGGCCGGCTGTGAGGAGGAAACCGAGTGTCCAGAACAACAGTGAGATCAAGAGGATGAGCCCGGGGACCGGCCTCACGGGCTCGACGCTGTGTTGGATGATCTCAAGCGCCCGCCGGAGCTCTTGATAGATGCTGGACCAGGTCTCAGCGGTCGGGAAGATCATGAAGAGCGTATCCGGAGCGACGATCAGTCCGGCAAGGATGACAAACGCCCCGATGTTGGTCAAGGCAACGGCCCACGCCGGGGCTCGATAGGCGATGACTGTCCATGTGATGCCGGCGCCCAACACGGTCGCCGCGAGAATCGCCACCTGCCAGGGTGTACCGGTCACTGAGTCGCGCAGGAGAGAAGAGAGCTCCCAGAAGGCGAGCCCGATTGCGGCAAGACCCGCTATCCAGCTGAAGCGGTAGACCATCCATGCTCCATTGCGTTGCGCCAGGATTCCGACCACGCGCCGTCTGGTGTCGCGCGGACGACAAGAGCACCTGCCCTTGCGAACCCGATCATCTCGTCATTCTGCCCCTGTTCCACAGATAGCACCACCGTTCTGTAGAAATCCTGACTGAGAAGTTGGAACGCAGCGAGGTCAGCATCGTCTGCTCTCCCCGTGACCATCACGAGCACGCCTCCGGCCATGCCGCTGCGACGCAGGCGACTCACAAGCTGGCGAAGGTCGACAGATCGGCGCGGAGCGATCGTGGCGAGTTCCTCCATCGCCACCCGATAGGCCGCGGCGTTGCTGACGATCGTGCCATCTCCATTGCCTGCCCATATCGTTGGCGTGTAGCCGCTTCGGAAGAGGTGTCGAATCACAGACGCTGCGCCCCTGACCGCCTGTTCGAAGCTCTCCGCGCTCTTGTGTGGTTCGACGCGGGGATCGAGCACGATGAACGCCCGCGATTGCCACGGCATTTCGAGTTGCTTGATGATCAGCTGATCCCTGCGTGCAGACGAAGGCCAGTGCACCTTTCTGAGATCATCGCCTTGTTGATACTCGCGAAGGGTGAAGAAGTCTTCACCCCCCGTGTGCCAGAAGCTTGCTCGCGACGTGTTGATCGTCTGATCCTGTCCGCGGCCCGTAGGGACACCCTGAAGATCCTCAACCTTCGGATACACGACGAGTCGGTCGATGACACCTGCGGTCGATGTCGCCTCGGCGAAGCCCAGCGGGTCCGTCACCGATATGAGAGAGGGGCCAACCCTGTATACGCCTCTGGGTCTGCAGAGCACCTCGTAGCGACCGGCCATGGAGTCTCCCGATGAGACACGATCTGCGACGAACGTCGCCGATCCGAGGCCGTGTACGCGGTCTTCGACGCGCACGCGGAATACGCGTCGCTTCGATGTAAGCGACAGGTCGACCAACGCACGTTCACCGTCGTGCAGTTGATCCGGGTTGATCGTTCGCCTGAAGGCCAACCTGGGACCCGAGAGCCGGACATACGTTGTTCCGCCAACGACAGCCGTCAAGAGGAAGACTGCGAGTGCCAGGAGAAGATCCTCGCCGAAAGCAAGCCACAATACGACGAGGGCTACGGCCGCACCGGTCGCAGCCCAGCCCCTGAACGTCGGCATCAGCGCGCGTCCCGAGTCCCCGGCACTGGAACAGAGTCGATGATCTGTGTGAGCACATCGGCGACCGTCGTGCCCCTCATCTGGGCCTCAGGACGCAGGATGAGTCGATGGTTGAGGACCGGAGCAAGTATCGACTTGGCATCGTCGGGAGTTGCGTAGTCGCGTCCGTCCGCGGCAGCGACCGTGCGTGAGGACCGCTGGAGGAACAGCGTTGCGCGCGGCGATGCACCGAGCAGGATGTCTGGATGTGTCCGTGTCGCCTCGGCAAGGTCGATCAGGTAGCTCCGCAGCACATCGGCCACATGGACTCCACGGGCAATCGAAGACATCCGGACGACGTCCTCAGCATGCACGACCGGCTTCAGATCAACGAAGCTTGAGTGTTCTCCGTGCGTCTGAAGCATCTCGAGTTCCTTCACACGGTCCGGGTACCCCATCGTGACCCGCATCATGAACCTGTCCAGTTGGGCCTCCGGCAGGGGATAGGTTCCTTCGTGCTCGATCGGGTTCTGGGTGGCGATGACGATGAAGGGGGCATCCAGGATTCTTGTTTCGCCGTCGACGGTGATCTGGCGCTCTTCCATCGCCTCGAGGAGCGCTGCCTGAGTCTTCGGACTCGCTCGGTTGATCTCGTCGCCGAGGAGCACGTTGGCGAAGACGGGACCAGCTCGGAACGTGAACGTTCCTTGTTCCCTGTTCCACACCGACACGCCCGTCACGTCTGAAGGGAGCAGATCCGGCGTGAACTGAATCCTCTGGAAGGTGCAGTCGATGGAACGCGCCAACGACTTTGCCAGCAGTGTCTTGCCGACACCGGGAACATCCTCGATGAGGACGTGACCTTCTGCGACCAAGCTCGTCACCACGAGTTCGATCGCTGAACGCTTCCCCTGTATGACCCGCTCGATGTTCCCCACGACGGCCTGATAGCGGTCATCGAACCACGCGAGTTCTTCCGGTGTCACCGGCACACTGCCTCCTTGGATGTGCTGTTGAACCGCGCTGACACTACCGGAGATTCTGAACTTCGGTATCGGAGTTCGAAACCGACCACTGTCGTTCATCGTTTGTCGTTCATCGTTTGTCGTCTTATGGTCGTGTCGTGATCAGTGTTCGTGGATTTGTTGCGGTTCTTCTTCGGCCCTATCTGTGGGCCACAGCCATTGGGGCACTGTTTGACTTTGCGCCGTCGCGGTGGTGGGCGAGCTTCCCGTTTCTCCCGATTCCTGACCGAACGGTCATGGAGTGGCGGGTGACTACTGCCTATGGACAGCCGGATATGACCCTTGCCGCACAGGACATAGTCTCGTATCTTCGTTGGAGACGAACAACGTAGATTTCGAAGGGCTAAGGAGGAGCGGTGGTCGCCAGTTCATTGCAGGACGACCTGCTGGGGATACCGGGCGTTGAAGGCGCCGAGATCGATGGGTCACAGGATGCTCCGGCAGGACTCCGTATTAGGATTTCGGAAGATGCTGACCAGAAGGCGGTCGGAGGTGCTATTCGTAGCGTCCTGAGTTCGCATGGCCTCGGCACGGATACCCAGCTCCCGGGCGAGCGGAAGACGGAGACACAGCCCGAATCCGAGCAGGGATCTGTTGCCCTGCTCACCTCGGATGATGCTGCGCCGCCTGCCGTTGATGAGGACATCGAACCAGACGAGACAGCTGTGATAGACCTCACCGACAAGGGACAGGAGAAAAGCGCGTCCCCGGCTGTCGACGAGAGTGAAGCATCTGAACAGGTTCAGGCTTCCGTCGCTCCCGGCTCATGGGAACACGACGATGTTCCTCCGTTCGTGACACCGCGTCAGCCGGTGGTGGAGGAAAAGGAAGTCGAGCAAGAGCTGCCTGTCCCACCCGTGGAAGGGATCGCCCGCATCGACTCGGTGGCCGTCGTCGAGGGCCGAACCGGAATCGCGGTCACGGTGCGTGCGTCGGATGGCACCGACGTATCCCAGGCTGCCTCGTCTTCTGAGGGTGGCGTAGAGGCCGCCGTGGTGAAAGCAGCAGCGAAGCTTGTGAACCCGTCATCTCCCGATCCGATCATTGTCGAGGTGGAAGACAGGCGTGTCGACGGTGTCGACATCGTGATGATCGTCCTCGATGTGGACGGCGAACTCGTCACCGGTTCGGCAATCGTTGCCGCTGGCAGGGCCTTCGCCCTCGGACGAGCCACCTGGGCCGCGTTGGCGCTCTAGGCAGCTGTCAGCTATCAGCTATCAGCCTTCAGCCAGCAGCGGAAAAGGCTTTCAGCTATCAGCCAGCACGCGCCGCGGTTCTTTGCCAAAAGGTGAGAGATGAGGCGTCGGGCGTCAGGCGACAACGGGGCAAGTCCAGGCCGCTGGCTGAGAGCTGAAAGCTGATAGCTGACAGCTCTTCTTCGGCTGATAGCTCTTC
>CBETWC010000118.1:0-6034 GCA_965539925.1 uncultured bacterium | reverse complement strand
CACCGAGACCCGTGGGTCCAGGAGATGCTGTCGCTGGTGCAGACATATACAAAGGCTCGTGTGCAGGCTGTCACGGCAGGGACCTGGCTGGCATCAGCGGCCTTGGATCCCAGCTCGCGCCGAACGACTTCGTTTCGCAGCAGACCGAGGACGAACTTGTGGACTTCATTCTTGTTGGACTGCCTGCGAGCGATCCCGACAACACAGCCGGCGTGGATATGCCGCCCAAGGGCGGAAACGCATCTCTCTCCGACCAAGCCATCCACGATGTGGCTGCCTATCTGCAGGCGGAGAACGAGTAGAGACCTCCAGCCAAATACGGATCTCCCCCGCGGCGGTCCGTGTCTGCACCCAGACCGGCTCGGGGAATACGTCACCTTCACCGTCCGGGGTCCCTATATTGCCACCTAACGGATTAAGGATTTGTCGTGCGTCTCGAGATGACCAAGAAATCAGACCTTGCGCTCAAAGCCATGCGCTGTATCGGTGACGCCGATGATGAGACGATCGCAGGGAGGCTGCTGGCCGAGAACCTCGGCATCACCACGCACTATCTCCCCCAGGTGATCTCTCCGCTCGTCAAGGCAGGCTGGATCTCCTCGACGCCGGGCCCACGTGGCGGCTACCGACTCGTCGTCTCGCTCGAAGACGTCTCCGTTCTCGAAGTGATCGAGGTGATCGAGGGACGTATCGAAGATCAGGGATGTGTCCAGAGAGGGATCCCGTGCCCCGAGTTCGACCTGTGCGCACTCCACGACCCGTGGCAGAAGGCCAGGGACGCAATGGTGGTGGAACTTGCAGCAGCGACTGTCGGCACCAGCGTCCGCCCCTGCAAAGAATTCATCTAGCGTTGAGCGTTAGGCGTTAGGCGTTAGGCGTTAGGCGTTAGGCGTCAGTTCCTGGTATCTGGTATCTGGTATCTGCCTTCCAAAAGCACTCTGTATTTGGGGTTGGTCCGTAATCTTGCGGGCATGACCAAGACCTCATCGAATCTCCCTGTCTGTATCCACTGCGGTACGGCTCGTCCCGCGGACGAGAGCCTCTGTCCGAACTGTGGAAAGCCGTGGATCGACGTGAACGTGGACAGCACAGCCGCCGCTGGCGCGCCAGCCGCACCTGTTACGACCACGACCGAACAAGAATCAGCAGTGAGCCCTCCCCCTCCACCGCCACAGCGTTCGCTCGACGACACCGGAGAGTTCGATTTCGATGACTGGACGCTGCCACCCGAACCCAAGCCGGGGAAGGCCAAATGGCTGATTCCCCTGATCCTCCTCGTTGCAGTCGCTGGCCTGTGGTCCCTCGTACTCATAAACCGCGATGGGACTCCCACCAACCCAACGATCGCCGCAGCAGACAGTCCGGCAGCCATCGTCACCACCACGACCCAGGCTGAAACGACGACCACGACCGAAGCTGAGCCAACGACCACGACCCAGGCCGAGACGACGACAACCACGGTTGCCTATCCATCCGCTGACTCATGGAGCGCCCTGGGTGATTCACTTCCGGTAGCGGAGCTCGGCCTGAAAGCGTCCGGTGTCGGACCGATCGCCATTGGAACACCGATCACTGACGCTGCAGGAGCTCTCGTCGCGAGTCTCGGACCAGCCCAAGCCGCAGGACTCGATGCAGGCCTCTGCCCCGGTAGCGAGTGGTACTGGCTCGAGTGGGGCAATTTCCGGGGCATCTTTGACGGCTATTCGCAGGATTCCACATTCATTGCGTACCGATACGAGGGTGAAGGAACTGGCACACTCAGCCCGATCCTCGAAACGCTTTCGGGGATTCGCCTCGGCGACACGGTGGAGACTCTGCAGAGCACATATTCGTCCTACACGGTGTCCTTCGAGGTGATCGACGGGAAGGATCACTTCCGCTTGTCAGAAGGCGGGGACCTGCTCCTGTGGGGGCCGATCACGAGCACGGAACCACAGGGAACCATCGAGGGCGTCTATTCGCCCGACCCGTGTCCGAGCACAAGCTGATCCCCACAAGACATCGTATGACACAGACTGCGTACCATCTGGCTGGAAAGGCCGCACTTCTGGCCAAGGGGGCTCTGTGAGCGACGAACAGACCAATGAGCGAATCGTGCCTCGGTTCAGGCGCGCCCTGAGTCGGCCGAACATCCTGGCAGCCGCCGTTGCGACCACTGTGTTCATCGTCGGCCTCATCGTCAGGGACACGAATCGCGGCGTCATCGTGTCAGTTGTCGTAGCCGGTGTCGCAGCTGGACTCACATGGTGGCTGGTATCCCGATTCAGCACAGGACCGACTCTTGAGTCATCGACCAGCGGCCTGACGCTGCTCGGCTCGATCCCCGTTGACACCTCAGGACCCGCTCCGACGCTCAACGAGCCTGGGGCCATGGACAGGTACACAGGTCTCTTCAGGGAGATCGAGGGTCGGACAACCGGCAGGATCCTGCTCGTCAGCTCGCCCGGACCGGGTCAGGGTGCCTCGACCGTCGCCCTCAACCTCGCAATCGCTGCTACCAAGGCAGGTCGCAGGGTCATGCTCGTTGACGCAGACCCTTCACCGAACGGGCTCGGAAGATTTCTCTCCACTGGCAGCTCACCTGGGCTCTCCGATGTCGCGGACGGCTCCTCCACAATGTCCGAAGCAGCAAGGATGTGGAGCCTGCCCGACGGAACACGGTTCCCCATGCTCCCCTCGGGAGACAAGCTTGCCGATATCGACAGCCTCGCTGGTGTTCTCGTGGCCGATGCGCTTGACACGGTCAGCGAGCGCGCAGATCTCATCATCATCGATGTCCCGCCAGTTCTCTGGTCGGATGCAACGCCTGAGCTGGGCACACACGCTGACGGAACGATCCTTGTCGTAGCTGATTCAGCCGATCCCGAAACCGTCTCACGAGCGATCGACAACCTCGCCAGCGCAGGCGCACCCGTGCTCGGATACGTGCGCAACCGTTCGACAGGAGCCGCCAGCCTCGACCCGGTCTTGTGGCGACGCGCCGTTGTACATGGGGTGGTCGCGGCAGCACTGCTGCTCGGCATCTTCGGTGCCTACACCGGGGCACAGCTCTGGTACTCGTGGAATCGTCTGGAGACAACAACGCTCGACACCTCCGGGCTCGTCGAAGAAGGGGTCAGCGCCGCTGAACCAGTAGGCGAATTCGACCTGGAGCTCGAGGATGGTGAGGAACCACCAGCAGAGACTCCCCGGACCACCGCCCCGGAACAGGCATACGAAACGTTCCTTCTCATCGGCGGCGACAAGGTTTCGGGGGCAGCTGATGTGATCCTCTACCTCGTACGTCCCACCAACAGCGCCAAGTCGTTCATGGTCTCACTGCCCAGGGACCTGTACATCGAGAATCCGTGCACCGGACGAAACAGCCGTATCAATGCGCTGATCCACGGTTGTCCGAGCAAGGACATCAACGGACCGAGCCTTCTCTCATACACGGTGGGTCAGTTCACAGGTATTGAAGTGGATCACTTCGCACAGTTCGATTTCGACGGCTTCGAGGAGATCATCGATGCCGTTGGGGGAGTCGAGATCTGCGTCGACAACCCGGTGTATGACAAGAAAGCCGAGCTCTCGCTGCCAGCCGGGTGCACCAATGCAACGGGAGCACAGGCACTTTCATGGGTGCGGTCGCGTCATACGCTCGAGAAGGTCAACGGATCGTGGAAGTCGGTCGCCGGCGCCGGCGATCTGCTCCGCAACCAGCATCAGCAGGATGTGATCATCGAGCTCTTCACGCAGCTGAAGTCGTTCGAGTCCCCAACACAGCTCACCGCGAAAGTCGCCAGCCTCGCTGACGCGTTCGTACTTGACAACACGCTCAGCATCTCTGACGCTGTCAGCTTGGCATGGGGAATGCGTGATCTCGATCTCGAGGACATCAACCGCCTCGAAATCCCGGTGCGATTGGCACGCTCAACATCC
Organism: uncultured bacterium; assembly: GCA_965539925.1. Taxonomy (GTDB): domain Bacteria; phylum Actinomycetota; class Acidimicrobiia; order Spongiisociales; family UBA5794; genus B3-G11. Next base: position 2,113 of record CBETWC010000118.1, on the reverse strand, counting down.
GGCCAGTCGATTCTTCTTGCAACGGCGCCGTTTGACGAAGTCTTGATAGACATCTACGGCGGAGGCCTCCCCACAGAGGACGATGAAGAGTCGACAGCCCTGACCGAGTAAGCCGTACAATGCCACAAGCCCGTGCGAGGAACTGAGTGACCACTCCCCAGGATCCATACTCGAACCCACCCGGTTGGACGGACCCCTATGCCGACCTGACGAACATCTCAGGTGACGAGCCGCTGCCACCAATGGAGCCACCGACCACACCTCCTGCACAGCCGCCGAGCTCACCATTGCTCACCGGCCTGATCATCGGGTTACTCCTGATCGCACTTTCGGTCGCTGTGTTCCAGTTGCTCAAACGCGACGACACCGGCACTGCTGCAGGGACCACGACGACCATCGACACCGGTACCACGACAACGGACGGCTCAGGGACAACGACAACCTCTGACGGCCAGGGCACCACCACCACGATCCCGATCGCAGATCCGTATCCACCTGTCGACCCGGCTATCCCTGTTGAGAAGCTGAAGATGATCAACGATGGCATGCGCGTCAATGACAACAACATTCCTGACATCGTCTTCGGGACCGATGCTGCCACTGCAATCGGTCGGTTCGTTGCGGCGTTCGGTGAATCCACCGATGACACGGGATGGCAGATATCCACGGGTGGCAACGGTGTGTGCGCGGGTGACTTCTATCGCATCGTCTACTTCGACACCTACGCCGCGATCGTGACGAAACCCGGTGGAACGGAGCTCTTCAACGGTTACCGCCAGGATCTCACCTTTGGAGATGTCACACGCCCTGCGGGCACTCTCGAAACACTCAGCGGACTCCGGCTTGGCGACACGGTGGGGAGACTCCAAGAGGTCTACAAAGGCGAGAAGGTGTCCTTCTCGGTCGATCCCAAGCTCGGAAACGTCTACCTGGTCGAGGGATCATCCTCGGGCAATCTGCTCCTGTGGGGGCCCGTCGAGGGAGAGAATGCCAGCGACAGGATCGTGGGGATCTACGCACCCGACGTGTGCAACCGCTGATCAACAACTGACGACAGACGGCCAGCGGATAGCGGCCGACAACTCGGGAATCACGTCACAGCTACTCCTCCCCCTCTTTCGTCTTTCGTCTTTCTGTTGCCGCCGCAACGACCGGACGGACATGAGTACACTGCCCGCCATGAAGCCCAGCTACATCACTGCCCTGATTGTGGGCGCCCTCACCGGCCTCGTACTAGCGCTTTCGCTCATGTTGTTCGTCGGGGCAACCGGAGGAGTTCCTTCGATGAACGCCGTGGTGGACGGGACGCGAGTCATCCCGGTGTTCGCTCCACCTGCTTCAGCTCTCTGGATCATGGTGATCATCACGAGTGCTCTCGGAGGGTTCATTGCAGCGACCGCGACCAAAGCGACCGCTCGGGTGATCGACCCTGACGCGCGACCCGTATCACTCGGGGTGATCGCGCCGCTCGGGATGGTCGTCGCCGCCGTCATTGGAATGGCCGTGTTCCCCCTCGGTGTAACTGCTCTGGGTACTATCGAGGAAGGGGTCGTGACCATCAGCGTCGTCCAGATGCTTGCGCTCTCTTCGACCACCGGCCTCGTGGCAGGAGCACTCGTCGTGTGGCTCTCGTACATCCTTGCAAGGCCGCCGGTTGTGGAAGAGGACCCGGAAATCCATGTCGACATGGTTGACCACTCTGCCTGAACGCCCAGATCGGTTCCCCTCGCTTCCGTATCCAGAGAGATTCAGATTCTTGGCTGATTCCTGACATCGGACTTCTGAATCCGTACTACGTTTCCACCCATGAAACGCCTGCTTGCGGTCTTCGCCGTTCTCGCCCTGCTCGCTGCTGCGTGTTCGTCAGCGCCTGAAGCAGACCCATTGATCGGTATCAGGGCCTCGACCGACCCTGCAATGGGCGACGACAGGCTCCTGTTCGCGGTCCACGAGATCGATGGCAAGCGCAGGGGAGGTCCGGATGAGAAGGTGACCCTTGTGGCTTCACCGTTGGATGATCCGAGTGTCGAGATTGCTGTCGAGGCAACCTACGCCTGGATCGTGCCCGACGCCCTTGGCCTGTATCTCGCGAAGGTACCTTTCGACCGACCTG
>CBETWC010000117.1:0-6082 GCA_965539925.1 uncultured bacterium | reverse complement strand
AGCCACCCGAACGCGAGCACCAAACCAGTAAAGCGACACCCCCTGAAGGGAGGACAACCCGTCGGCCATTTGCCTACCTCGTGGATCGAGGATCAAGGACGGGAGGGCTACATGAACTGGGCGATCACATCGACTCGGTCGGAGACTGGAGCCCTGGGTAGCTCGATGAGCTCGTATCTGAGCATCTCGCATGCAGTCACCAACTTGAGATGGAATGCCACTACTTGGTCGAAGGTGGCACGTCTCATGTCGTCCACCGTGTAGATCGCTTCCCACGGCGGTGCCACGAACACGGGATTCGAGTATCTGCGTGACGTTGCGGCTTCGATAGCGTCAGTGGCATCCACATCGAATCCGCCAGCGTAGGCAACACAGTCGGGGAGGGCCCGGTCATAGATGACGACATCGAGGTCTGCAGCGGCATCGAACTTCTCGATTGACCGGGTAATGAGACGTTCAAGAAACAGCTTCGGCGATCCGTCAAGCGACCGCTCACCCGTGGCAGCTCGGTGCTCAGAGATCAGCTCTCGTGCCGGTTCGCCCACGACGTGCCCGAGGTGGCTGAGAGACTCCACAAGCGCGGCCTTCCCCGTCCCCGGCGCTCCAGTGATCACATACCGCTTCATCGACACGAGCGTACCCGACCTCATCCCAGGATCGTGACCCTTGCCCGGCGATTGGCGATGGGCAGCGGAGTCGAGTTTCATGCACAGACATGGACAACCTCCCCGAAGCCGATTACCCCAGCCGGATGTGGGTCGTCCCTTTGGCCGTCACCGTGATGATCGGCTTCGGCGTCATCCTCTACGGATTCTCCGTGTACGCCACTGATCAGGCTGCGGGTGCCGAGTTCTCGAAGACCGTCCTGTCCCTCGCCTATGGCGGTGCAGTGTTCGTCGGGGGACTACTTGCTCTCCCTGTCGGGCACTTCGCAGACAAGCATGGAGTGCGGATCGTCATCGGGGCAGGAGCACTATTCGGGGGTGCAGGTCTGGTCGGTTTCTCGATTGCAAACCAGCCATGGCAGGTCATCGCTGCTTGGTGGCTGCTCATCGGGCCGGCGCAAGCCATGATCTACTACGAGCCGGCCTATGTCGCCATCGACCAGTGGTCCTCGCCCGAAGACCGGGCCCGGACACTGGCAACCATCACGCTGATCGGGGGGTTGGCCGGCATCATCTTCATCCCACTGATCGCATGGTTCGTCACACTCGTCGACTGGCGATCGGCAGTCTCTTCACTGGGGCTTCTCCTGCTCGTCGTCGGAGGAGCGACAGCGTCCTTCTCCTTGCCGCGGTGGAACCACAGGATCACCAGAGACTCAGATCCGCCAGAGCCACGGCCAGCTGTTCTCCGGGATCGCCGATTCGTGTTGTACACGGTGGCGATGATGCTCATGCTTCTCTCCACACAGGGGGTCATTGCTCATCGTGTAGCCCGCTTCGAGGAGATCGGGTTCTCACTGACAACAGTTGCGCTTTGGGCAGCCGTGGCATCAGCGATGAGCCTTCCCGGTCGATGGATCGCACCCAGGCTTGCGGAACGGTTCGGAGCAACGCGAGTTCAGGCACTCACTGCGTTGATCGTTGCCGCCAGTGTCCTATTGATGGTCAATGGCACATCGACATTGCAGATGATCGGCCACTTCTTCCTGTTCGGCCTGGCATTCGGAGCACTCCTCCCACTGCGGGCAATGGTCATGGGTGGATGGTTCTCCGGACCTGCCTACGGAAGAATCATGGGAGCCCAGTGGACCGGCGTCGTTCTCACCGCTGCCGCCGGCCCACTGCTTGTTGGTGTGGTTCGAGATGCCACTGGTGGTTACGGAGTGTCGTTTGCCGTGCTCAGCATGCTCTTTCTGGCTGCGGCAGCGGTGATTCTCGCGAGCGGGAACGTCAAAGAGGGCCACACAGCGCGTGGCTCGACAGGCTCGTGACCGAAGTCGCACACAGATGGCTGCCCTCGACGGGGCGGTAGGCTCGGCGCATCGACCTCAGGAGGGTGTGTGGCGGGGCTTGCAGGCAAGACGATGTTCATTTCCGGGGGAAGCAGGGGCATCGGATTGGCGATAGCCAAGCGAGTCGCTGCCGACGGGGCGAATGTCGCGCTCATCGCAAAGACAGCAGAACCCCACCCCCGCCTGCCCGGCACGGTGTTCACAGCTGCCGCGGAGATCGAAGCTGCCGGAGGCAAGGCGCTCCCGATCGTCGGCGATATCCGCCACGACGACCAGGTCGAGGCCGCTGTAGCCGCAACTATTGAGGCCTTTGGCGGCATCGACATCTGCTTGAACAATGCGTCGGCGATCAACCTCTCGAGCACCGAGCACCTACCCATGAAGTCTTACGACCTCATGCAGGACATCAACACGCGAGGAACATTCCTTGTTTCGAAGACGTGCATCCCCCACCTCAAGAAGGCCGAGAATCCGCACATCCTCACGCTGAGCCCTCCGTTGAACCTCGACCAGCGCTGGTTCCAGAACCACGCCGCCTACACGATCGCGAAGTACGGCATGTCGATGTGCACGCTTGGTATGTCCGCAGAGTTCGCCAGTGATGGCATTGCGGTCAACAGCCTGTGGCCGAGAACGATCATCGCCACCGCCGCAGTCCAGAATCTCCTCGGTGGGGATGTCGCGATGCAGCAATCGAGAAAGCCCGAGATCCTTGCCGACGCGGCATACGAGATCTTCAACCGGCCGAGCCGAGAGGCAACCGGGAACTTCTACATCGACGACGAGGTACTCGCGGAGGCCGGCATCACTGACCTCTCCACCTACGCCTACGTCGAGGACGCTGCACTGCAAACCGACATCTTCCTCGACCAATAGCAACGGTTGGTAGTCAGTCTTTGGACCAGAGGGGCTCTTCGACCATCCATTCGGGACTCTCTCCCCAGCGTTCCTCGTAGACGACCTCGTGGACCGGGGACCGCTTGGCGAGACCCCATCGACCGAGGGGGTAGCCGCAGGTGATCGCTGCAGCATTCTGCCATCCCTTCTCCAAGGGGACGTCAAGCAACTCGGCAACCTCTCGATGCTTGAACATGCCCAGGACAGTGGTCAATGTGGTCCCGACTCCATGGCCGCGGGCTGCAAGCATCAGGCTCCACGCTGCCGGGTATATCGAGGCACCGGACGGATCGTTGCGGTGATACGGCAGCACGACCAGCGGCACCTGTTCGAAGTTGTCAGCGAGCCACTGTGCGGAAGTCAGAACGCGCATCGTGGTGTCATCTCCGGATTCCCTCGCTGTTTCGAGCCTGCCCTTGTAGTGGGTGGCATTCAGCTCACGCCAGGCATCTCCGTAGAGGACACCAAGTTCTCGCACAGTCTCTCGATCGGTGACCGTCATCCATCGCCAATTCTGCGAATTGCCCCCAGAAGGTGACCGAATCGCTGCATCGAGCATCGACTGCACGACTGCCTCGGGGATCGGGTCAGACTTGACACGGCGCATTGCCCGCGTTGTGTACAGGGCTTCGTTGAGTTCCATGACGAAAACCTAGCTGATGATCGCTGCTGCAACACCGAAGAGCACGAGGTTCAACGCCGTCCATGCAACACAGAGAATCCCGTAGGTCCGCAACCACTGCAACCCATTAGTGCTCTTCGTCGCGACCATTCTTCCGGCGAGATACCAGATCGGGACACTCGTCACGATGCCGAACACGAACACCGTGAAGCGCGTCACGTCGATGAAAGGGAACGAGAGAACCCATGCTGTTGGCGCTGCAACGAGGAACAGGACCGCACCAGCAAGGCTTGCAGCAAAATCGCCCATGTCACCGCCGGAACGAAACCCGACCGAGAGGGCAGCCACAACGAGGATGAACGGATACATGAGACCGAGAATCCCGCCGATGACCGGAGACACGGTCCCTCGTCTGGGAGCGAACGACACATCCTTCTGCACTACTGAACAGCGTACATCGAACAGCGCGACACGTGCCTGTAGCATCCGGTCACGGAGGTCAGGCAATGGACTCAATGGACAATGGCGCACTCAAGATCATCGAGATCATGGGTGTATCGACGACGAGCTTCGAGGATGCCCTCGATCAGGCGGTTGCGAAGGCTGCCGAGAGCATCAACGGGATCGTGTCGCTCGAGGTCACAAAACAGTCAGCCACCGTCAAGGACGGGAGCGTTGCACGGTACGAGATCGTTGCGAAGCTGACCTTCGTCGTGCGTTAGCCATCGATCGAATCCAGATCGGCGGCAAGAGCTTCCCTGCTGTCCGCATCGTCTAGTGCATCAAGTAGCCCCCGCGCAGCCTCGAGATGAAGACGTGCAGTCTCCGTGTCGCCAAGCATCGTCGCGGATCTCGCCACGGCCTCATGTCCGTATCCGACGTAGAAGTCGTCCAAGTCACCGACTCGCGCAATGTCGAGTGCGTCGGTCCCGTATCTCAGAGCCTCATCAGGCCTGCCGGCAACCGAGTACACACGCGAGACCTGCCAGGCACCGATCGACCGCGTCCTGAGTGTCTCATCTTCCCGGTGCCTCCAGTGCATTCCGGAGGCATGGGCGAGATCGATCATCGTCTCGATCTCCTCTTCGGTGTGAGTCTTCCTGTCGATGAGGCCCCACGCACTGTTGAAACAGTGGGCGGCGAAGTACTTGTGTGCCGCTCCCACATCCAGCGAATCGGTCAAGTGTCCTCCCTTGGAATGGGCGATGCTACTCCATTCTCCGGGCGCTTACTTGGCGTCTCCACTACGCTCATGGGACCGCATGAGATACCTCCGAATCCCCCGTGCTCTTGTTCCCCTGCTACTGCTTGCACTGCTCGCAGTCGCACCGATTCCCGCGTCCGCGCAATCCAAGAGCAGCGTTGACAAGGCAAAGGCAGCTGAAGAACAAGCACTTTCCGTTCTTCGTGAGGCTGACGCAGAGCTGGAAGACGCCCTCGAGGAGATGGAACGGATCGAGGGCAAGATCTACAGCCTCAACTGGCGGATCGAGAAGCTCGGCGAGGCGATCACCGAGTACAGCGGCGATGTAACGAGCCTCAAGGACCGCGCTCGGCACGTCGTTCTCGAGGCGTACACCTCCGGCGGTCGCAATCTTGTTACGACAGCGTTCACAGCTGGAACCATCCAGGAATTGATCACGTCTCAGGCTCTCTATGACGCTGCGACGACGAGAGACCTCAACCAACTCGACCAGCTTGCTGCCGTGAGTCGGCAGATGGATCGCCTCTCGGATGACCTGAGCGTGAAGGAAGCCGAAGTCGAGCAACTCCGAGGCGAGCACCGAGCCATCGTGGAGAACCTTGTTGAGCTTCAGGACAAGGCCTCAAGAATCCATGCGGATGCGAAGGCAAAGTACGCGAAGGCCTACAGTGCCTACCAAGCCGAGATCAAGCGACGCGAGGCTGCTGCAGCTGCTCGCGCATCGGGCGGTGCCGCTGGCGTTCCGAGCGCGACCAAGGGCGTCGCGTGCCCTGTCGACGGACGCAGCTACTTCATCAACTCTTGGGGATATCCACGTTCGGGTGGTCGCACCCACAAGGGCACAGACATGATGGCCTCCCACGGCACTCGTCTTGTTGCCATGAACTCGGGGACGATACGACTCAACACACACAGCCTCGGTGGCATCCAGGCATACGTGTACGGGGATGACGGCATCACCTACTACTACGCCCACATGTCCAAGTGGGCCAGTGGCCTCAAGAGCGGTCAACGGGTCTACAAAGGCCAGCTCCTCGGCTATGTAGGCGACACGGGCAACGCGAGAGGCACCCCGCATCTCCACCTTGGAATGATCGTCGGCGGTACCTACGTGAATCCGTATCCAACGGTCAGAGCGGCGTGTTAGCTCGCTTCGCTCGCAGATCGCTCGGCTAGCGCCTCGCTTCCAGATGCCAGATCGGTCGCTGCGCTCCCTAACAGATTCCAGACAGAAGAATCATGACTTCGATTCCAGGAAATCCATCAGGATCGAGTTGAACTCGTCTGGTTTCTCCACGGGTAGCAGGTGCCGTGCTCCTGGTACCACGACCATGCGGGCGTTTGCGGCGCCTCGGTGAGCGCTGTGGCGTCAGCGATTGCGAACGGCACGTTGAGCAGCTTC